>JAOTYQ010000680.1 GCA_029861725.1 Acidimicrobiia bacterium
AACTGCGTGAGCGATTTCGGCTAGCGCTCGCCGCCGGGTGCGAACACCTGGGGTCGGCGATCGTGCCACGGCATCGCCTCTTCGAGACGGGCGGCGAGCCGGATGAGCAGATCCTCGCGGCCCATGCCGGCCACGAGCTGCACGCCGACCGGCAGGCCGGCCGCGGTCTCGTGCAACGGCAGCGAGATCGCCGGCTGGCCGGTCACGTTGAACGGGAGGGTGAACTGGCCGATCCGGCCATGGGTCCGGCCGATCCGCCACGGCTTCTCCTCGGGCGGGGTCAGCTCGACCGTGGTCATCGGCGGGCACCCCGCAGTCGGGGTGACCAGCACGTCGAAGTTGGCGAACCAGTCGAGCACCATCGCCGACC
Source organism: Acidimicrobiia bacterium (assembly GCA_029861725.1). Classification (GTDB taxonomy): domain Bacteria; phylum Actinomycetota; class Acidimicrobiia; order Acidimicrobiales; family SZUA-35; genus CADEDH01. The sequence goes on from JAOTYQ010000680.1 coordinate 371, forward strand.
AGGCGTGCTGGCGCTCCTCGGTGGCGGTCCACTCGGTGGCCAGCAGGTCGGCCCCCCGCTGGGCGGCGGCCCAGTTGTAGGGCTCGACCTCGTCCTCGGTGAGGGGCCGCCCCGCCATCTCTCCGAGCGCCTCGACCCGACGGGCGAGACCGGCCATCCACAACCGACCGTTCACGTTGCTCTCCTCACCGAGCAGCACGTCGGGATCGACCGCCTCGATCTCGTGTCCCATCGATTCGAGGGTCCGGGCGGTGGCCTCGACCCCTGCGACGCACTCCTCGTCCACGCTGTACTGCCCGCCGGCGGTCATGACCGCCACCCGCAATCGCCCCGGGTCGGCGCCGAGCTCGTCGACGTAGGGCCGCTCCGGCGGTGGGTAGGCGAACAGGTCGGCAGGGGTGGCGCCTTCGACCGCGTCGAGCAGGCGAGCGGTGTCGCGGACCGAGCGGCTGACGACCAGCTCGGACACCAACCGTGACACGCTGGCCGGATTGGCCACCCGGCCGCGGGTCGTCTTCAGACCGACCAGGCCGCACCACGCCGCCGGCAAGCGGGTGGAGCCACCGCCGTCATTGGCATGGGCGATCGGCACCATGCCCGACGCAACCGCAGCCGCTGAGCCGCCGCTCGACCCGGCCGGCGAGCGCTCGGCGTCCCACGGGTTCGACGTCGGACCGCAGCTCAGCGGCTGCGTCGTCGGAGACGAACCCAGCTCGGGGAGATTGGTCTTGCCGACCGTGACGAGACCAGCGTTGCGGAACCGGGCACCGAGGACCGTATCGCCGGTGCTGCGATGGTCGATCTCCTTGAGGAGGCGGTTGCCGACCCAGTAGGGGAGGCCCTCCTGGGTGGCGCCGATGTCCTTGATCAGAAAGGGGACGCCGGCGAAGGGAGTCGAGGGATCGACGTCGGTGGCGGCGGCCCGGGCTCGCTCGAAGTCGGCGTAGATGACGGCGTTCAGCACCGGGTTGAGCGCCTCGATCCGGGCGATCGCCGCATCGACGAGCTCCAGCGCCGAGACCGCGCCCGACCGGACCAGCTCGGCCTGTGCGGTGGCATCCAGGGTTGCGAGGTCGGTGGTGTCAGCGGTGCTGGTCATGGCCCGACTCTAGGTGTCCGATCCTCGGCCCGGCCAGGTTCGCCCTCGCCGCCGGGCCCGGTGGTGAGCTAGGCAAACACCCCGTTTCGGACCTTGGCGCTGAATTGGGCCGTGATCGTGGTCGAGCTACTGCCCTCGGTACTGAACTCGTAACCTGACACGAGATTCTTGGCTGACCAGGTGATATCCACGTCGGTCTGGTAGTAGGTGCCAGCGAACGAGCCGTTACCGCTGAACCGAGTACCGCTTACTTCCTTGGTGTTGCCGGTCGGTGACCACAGCACGTCGACAGTGGCCCGTGAGGGATCTTGGGGGAAACCAGGCGGGCGCACGATGGCGTTGACGGCGTTGACGAAGTCGAAAAGTGGGTGGTCGTCGAGGTGCATCTCGGCCTTGCCGTCGCGTCGGAGCCGCGCTCCCTGCCCCGGCATGCGACTGGTCCAGAACAAGCCACCGTCCATGAAGTAGTTGTTCTTGCCCGGTTCGTTCAGATCGCCGCTGTTGAAGTCGTGGATCTGGACTTGATCAGGATCGAACGGACCCAGACCTGGGTCCTCCATCACGTCCAGTCAAAGGAAGGCGAATGCCCCGTTCTGGAGGTGGCCGCGGCGGTCGATATAGCGGCCTTCCCAGAACCGGGCATCGACCGCCCACGTTCGAGGCACCCCCTCGGAGTTGTTGTCGCTGACGCCTTCGGCTTCGACCATGCCCATCGTGCCGTTGAAGTCATCGAACGTCATCGGATCACCAATTTGATCGGGATTGATGAATGGATCGATCTCGAACGGCAGGATCAGGGGGATCTCGATCCCGAATGCCTCGAACAACAGGGGTGAGAAGCTGGGCAGCTGCTTCGGCGTGCCCCGCTGGCGCCGCCGCCTGTCGGCAGCAGCCGGGCCAGCAAGAGCTAACGCTCCCGTGCCGGCCAGCCCGGCCCCAGCCGCCGCCATCGTCATGAAGTGTCGTCTCGTCATCCCACCATCGCCATGGTGGTGGTGCCGCCCCACCGGCAAGTGCGCCCCCGCCGCCAATCCTGAGCTTCCTGGCCTCATGTGTCCCTCCAGGTCGTATCGCCTCGTTGCAGTCGCAACCGTAGTCCGAGACCACGACGTCTGCTGGTCGAAGCAGAAGTAGTGATCGGTCAGCAGAGTCGGGGTTTCGTGCCGAACGCCGACTCGTTCAGGGGCCGTAACTAGAGGACGACGACCGGGTCGAGGTCGTTGATGTACTGATAGCCCCGCTCCAGCATCCGCATGCGATGCCGGGGTCCGGGAGCGTCGAGGTTGTCGCCGTCGTAGGCGGGGTCGTCCTGATAGACCGAGAACGTGCCCCCGGGGGTCCGGACGAGCCGGGGGAGGAACACCTCGTCGGGTCGGCCGGCGACGAACGCCAACGCCTCGGCCACGGTTGGGGACGGCCGCAGCCGGAGCAGGCTGACATAGGTGGGACCGGCGAGAGAGATCTCACCGGCCTCGCAGCCGCCGATGGCGTCGGCCACCGTGTGCCACTCGTACTCGCGGATCTCACCATCGTCGATCACCACCTCCCCATCGGGGGCGGCGACGACGAAGAACCAGGTGGCGAAGCGCCGGTTGCGGCCGATCGGGGTCGTCCAGTGCGACAACGTGACCAACTCGTCCGGCTCGATCCGCAGTCCCGCCTCCTCTTCCGACTCGCGGGCGGCAGCCAGCCGGGCCGCCCCCAGGTCGTCGGTGGCCCGGGCCAGCTCGTGGTCGTCGACCCGGCCACCCGGGAACACCCACGACCCGCCGTGGAAGGCGAGGTTCGTGTCTCGCCGGAGCACGAGCACCTCCAGGCCGGCGGTGCCGTCACGAAGGGGAATG
>JAOTYQ010000682.1 GCA_029861725.1 Acidimicrobiia bacterium
CTCGGGCCAACGACGTCGCGTTCGTCACCGGCTTCCTCGCCACCCAGCTCATCGGCGCGGTCGTCTGTCCCCTCGATTCGCGCAATCCGTCACTGGTGATCGCAGAGCGCGTTCAAGCCCTGTCCCCTGAGTCACTCCTGGCCAGCCCCGTGGCCGCCGAGGCGGCGGTCGCCGTCGCCGAGGACGGGCTGGTCGAGTCGTCCCGGATCGGGACTGCGGCGGGCAGCCCGACCCCCGACCTGCCCTCGCTCGCCGCCGGCGAGCCGGCCAGTGCGGTCGAGGTCGACGGCGCAAGCGCAGGAGCCATCCTCCACACGAGCGGAATCGTCGGGCCCCCCCGAGCGGCAGTGCTCACCCACGACAACCTGCTGTCGGCCCAGCAGAGAATCATCGGAGCCGGCCCTGGCTTGACCGAGGCCGACGTCGGCTTCGCGGTACTGCCCTTCGCTCATGTGCTCGGGCTGAACATGTGCCTGCTCCCGAGCCTGCGGGTTGGGGCGGCCGTCGTCCTGCAGTCGGCGTGGGACGCCGGTGAAGCTCTCGAGCTGATCGCCCGTCACTCGGTGACACACCTGATCGGGGTTCCGCCGATGTGGGTGGCGCTGACCACCGCGGTGGGAGACGACGCAGGCAACCGAGACGCGCTGCGATCGGTCACGTTCGCTCGGACCGGGGCCAGCACGTTGCACCAGAGCGTGGCCGAGGCAGTGCACGACACGCTTGGCCTCGAGCTCGCCCAGGGCTACGGGCTCACGGAGACCGCCGGGACCGTCACGTTCGAGCTCGCAGCCAGGCGACACCCGGGGTCGGTCGGGCGCCCGCTGCCCGACGTCGAGCTGAAGCTGGTCGAGGACGGCAACGTCGTCGAGCAGGGCGACCGGGGCGAGATCTGGATCCGCACCGGCTCGGTGTTCCAGGGCTACCTCGGCGATGCCGCCGCCACGGCCGAGGTCTTGATCTCGGACGGCTGGTGCCGCACCGGCGACGTGGGCATCCAGGACGACGACGGCACGCTGTACCTCGTCGGCCGGAGCAAGGATTTGATCAACGTCTCCGGCTTCAACGTTTTCCCAGGTGAAGTCGAAGCGGTGCTCGAAACGCACCCGGCGGTGCGGGACGCGGTCGTGGTCGGCGAGCCCCACGAGGTCACGGGTGAGCGCGTCGTCGCCTACGTCACAGCAACCGAGGGGGGAGCGATCGACGGCGACGCGGTGCTCGATCACTGCCGGGATCGTCTCTCTCGCTACAAGGTCCCGGCGGGCCTCCACGTCGTCGATCGGCTCCCGCTCACCGCGACCGGCAAGCGGGTGCGGAGCGAGCTGCGCTGAGGCTCGCAGCGGCCGATCGCCGGGCCCGCTGGCGCCCGATGGGCAGTATAGAACTAGCGCTCCCTAGGATGTCCCGGTGGCGCGTCGTACCCCAGTTCGTCAATCAGGCGCTGCGACCCGAGCTCGCATTCTCGACGTCTCGCTCGGTCTGTTCATCGCCGACAGCTTCCAGGGCACGTCGGTCCGTGACATCGCCGATCACGTCGGGGTAACCCAGCCGACGCTCTATTACCACTTCGGCAGCAAGGACGGCATCCTGGCCGCCCTCATCGAGCCGCTGGTCCAGGGCGGTGAGAAGCTGCTGGACCACCTGGCGTCGCTCGATGTCGAGTCTGGCGCTCGGGCCGATCGAGCGCTGGAGGGCTACTACGACCTGATCGTCGAGCACCTGGACGTCTTCCTGTTCGTGGAGACCGACCGGTCGGTTCGATCCCATCCGGTGGCCGGTCACCGCCTCGCCGAGCAAGCGGCACGCTTCATCGGCCTGCTCGCCGGCTCCACGGCGCACGAGGATCGGATCGGGGCGGCAGCGGCGATCGGTGCCGTGCGGCGCCCACTTCGCCTGCCGGGCATCGACCCGCTCCAGGACCGGGCGTCGATCTTGCGGCGAGCTCGGGCCGCGCTCACCGCCTCGTCGTAGTTCAGCTCTGGTAGATCGGCCTGGTTTTGGGCCGCTGTGCGACAAGTTGACGGCCATTTCGGCGCTGCCTAAGTTAGCGAGCGTTATCTAGATCGATGGTTCGGAGGACGGGATGAACAGCCCATCGAAGACCTATGCGATATCCGAGATCGTCGGTACTTCCGATACCGGCATCAGCGACGCCATCGAGAACGCGTTGGCCACCGCGTCGAAGACACTCCGAAACCTCGACTGGTTCGAGATGGTTTCGGTCCGAGGGGCCATCGTCGATGGGAAGGTAGGGCAGTATCAGGTAACGGTGAAGGTCGGATTCCGCTACGACGAGTAGGTGGGTGCCGCTTGAGGTTCGTGAAGCGATGAAGCAGGTCTTGGTGGTCGCCAACCGGACAGCGATCGGTGCCCACCTGACCCAGCGGGTCTACGAGCTCAAGCAGAGCGAGTCCGGCCTCTCGGTGGTCGTCGTGGTACCGGCGACGCCACCGTCGCATCGCGGCTTGAAGGTCGACGCCGACGGGCGGCAGGTCGCCGACCCCTATGGCCTGGAGCGGGCCCATCGCCAGCTGTCGAAGGCGCTTGCCGCCCTCGAGAACGTCGGGGTGACCGCAACCGGTTGGGTGGGCCCGGCCGACCCGATGGGTTGCGTCCGGCAGGCGACCAGCGAGATGACCTTCGATCGCATCATCGTGTCGACCCTGCCACCCGGCAGCAGTCGTTGGGTGGCGATGGATCTTCCTCACCGCATCTCCCGCCGATACAAGATCCCCGTCGATCACGTGATCGGGCGACGGGTCGCGGAACCGGAGGAGCCGGAGCCGCTCGAGGGCCCGGTGCACGTCCTGCTCGTCGAAGACCAGCCGGCCGACATCGAGCTGACCCGACGAGCGATCGATCTGATCGCAACCCAGGTCGATCTGATGGTCGCCCGGAATGGCGCCGAGGCCATGGCGGCGCTGCGGACCTACGGCCTCGGCGGCATCGATCTGGTGCTCCTCGACCTCAAGATGCCCGTGCTCGATGGCCACGGGTTCCTCGAGGCGGTCGGAGAGGAGTTCGACCTCGACGATCTCAATGTGGTGATCCTCACGACCTCGACCAGCCAGCAGGATCGGGAGCGGGCCCATGCGCTCGGGGCCGGCGCCTATGTCGTGAAGGATCCCGACTTCGACGTGTTCACCGACGCGCTGAGGTCGGTCGTCGACGAGATGGCCGCCGGCCGCTGACCGGCGAGAACGAGACGATGAGCCGAGCCGGAACAAGCAGCATCCGAGCCAAGGTGACGGCGGCACTGCTCGTCGTCTCGCTGGTGCCGATGACCGCTGTCGGCCTCGTCGCCTTCA
>JAOTYQ010000683.1 GCA_029861725.1 Acidimicrobiia bacterium
CCGCGCCGACTCGGTGACGTTGCTGAAGTCCGACTCGACCCGGGACCGCCCGGCGTCACCGAAGCGCTGCCGTCGCCTGGGGTCGCCCACGAGCGTCGAGATCCGGTCCGCCAGCTCGGCGGGGTCGCCCGGCTTCACGATGAACCCGTTCCGTTCGTGCTCGACGAGCTCGCTCACACCGCCGACCTGGGTGGCGACGACCGGCAGGCCCGAGCCCATGGCCTCCATCAGGGTGACCGGTACCCCCTCGGCGTAGCTCGGCAGCACGAACACGTCGGTCTCGGCCAGGTGGCTGGCCACCTCGGCTTGGGAGCGATACCCCACGAAGTCGACGGCCCCGGTCAAGCCGAGGTCGCGGGCGACAGCCTCGAACCGCTCGCGCCCGGGCCCGTCGCCGACGACGGTGAGCGAGACGGTTGGGTGGGTCTTGGCGACGATCCTCAGCGCCTCGAGCAGCACCGGGAGACCCTTCACCTCGGCCAGCCGACCCACGAACAACACCCGGTCGCCGGTGCCCTCGTGCCTCCGGGGCTGGAGGGCGGTCGGGTCGATCCCGCAATGGATGATGTGCAGGCGGTTGCCGTCACCGGGAGCGGCGAAGATCGCAGCCTGGCTCCTGCAGAAGTAGCTGATGCAGGCGCAGAAGGCGGCCCGGCGAAGCTTCTCGTCGAGCCGCCAGGTGTGGGGCTCGAAGAAGATACCGGGCCCGTGCAGCGTGAACGAGAACGTGCGGCCACTGAGCTCGGCGGCCAGCATCGCCACCGTGCAGCTCGAATCGCCGAAGTGGTTGTGCAGGTGGGGGAGATGGCGCCGTCTCAGCTCGTCGGCCAGTACGCCGGCTTCCATGAAGTAGGCGAGCTGGTAGAGCGACCCGGCCAAGCCGGGGCGTCGGGTGCTCCAGGCCAGCCGCAGCGCCGACAGGTACCGGCGGGGGTTGCGGGCCAGAAGCCGGGCGTGGGTGCCGGCGACCGAAGCCGAGCGCAGCCGGTCCAAGAGATAGGTGGTTCGAGCGTGTTCGGCCCGCTGCTCGTCTCCCACGAGCTGCTCGGCTCCAGGTCGGCGGACTGCGAAGGTGTCGACGACGACACCCCGGTCGCGCAGCGCCGCCACCTCGCGCTGGATCCAGGTGTCGGTGGCCCGCGGGTACTCGCCGGTCAGGTAGGCGACACGAGGAGGGTCACCCACCGGCGTCCACCTCCCTGTCGCCGGAGCGAGGAGCCTCACCGCAGCGCGGCTCGACGCTGCGTGCGATCGCTTCGTCGAGGCTGAACCGTGGCGACCAGTCGAGGAGACGCTTCGCTTTGGCGTTGGCATAGCGCAGCGGCTTGAACCGTGCGTGCAGCCGCTCGGGTACGACGATGCCGGGGAACTTGGCCCGGCCCCCGACCAGGAGGTCGTTGCCCCACTGGAGCGCCGCGGCCAGCGACCGCATCACCGGCCACGGCACGGTGATCGTCGGCGGATGGTCCACCATGGCGGTCACGGCCGCGACGTATGCCTCCTGGGTCGGGAGGTGGTCATCGACGATGTTGATGACCTCGCCGGCGACCGGGCTGTCGTCGGGGCCGAGGGCGGCGGCGGCGGCGATCAACCCGTCGGCGACGTTCTCGACGTAGGCCATCGGCAGTATCGCCCGAGATCCGACGCGGAGGAAGCGGGGGCCGACCTCGGCCCCGAGCAGCGCGTGCCACAGGTTCCCTCGGCCGTAGATCATGCCCGGCCGCACGATCACCACCGGGTTGCCGGCGTCGGAGAAGTCGGTGAAGAGGCGTTCCTGGATCAGCTTGGTTCGCGCGTACTCGTCGCGCTTGGCCGGGGACGCGTCGACCGGCGAGTCCTCGGTGACGAGCGAGCCGGCAGGGAGGTTGACGTAGTCGTAGACCGAGAAGGTACTGACCCCGACCAGACGCTCGACGCCGGCTCCGGTCATCGCCGTCAGGAGGTTCTCGGTGGCCGTCACGGTCCCGGCGAACTGGCTGTAGAAGTCACCTTCCTTCGCTGCGGCCAGGTGGACGACGGTCTCGACTCCCTCCAGCGCACCAGCGATACCGGCAGGGGAGCGGAGGTCGAGTCGGGCGATGTCCAACCTGCCCGCTCCGGGCACGGCCCGCAGGGTGGCGTCGGTGGACGACGGCCGGACCACGGCTCGGATCTCGTGGCCCGCCGCGAGACCGGCCGCCACCGCGTAGCGGCCGACGAAGCCGGTCGCCCCGGTAACGAGGATCCTCACAGCGCCACCCGTTCGTCGAGCAGCAGGTCGACCAGCTCGGACGCCGAACGTAGATCGTCGGTGGTGATCGGCGGTTCTTTGCCGGTCGCGAGGGCGGTGTAGATCTCGTCGAGCATCCGGTGGAGCCCCTCGTAGGGACCGTGTTGCAGGAGCTTCTGTCCGAGATTGCGGACACCGGCGGTCAGCAACGTGGCCCCCCCTGCGAGGTGGTTCACGATCGGCGAGATCTTGGCCCCACCGGGCCGGGGACGGACGAACCGAACGTAGGGCTGGAACAGGTCGGTCTCGGCGAAGCCGTCGGCCCCTCGGACCGTGACAGTGAACGAATCGGGAGCGCTGCGGGCGTCGAAGCGCAGCCGGGCATGGACCGCACCGTCGGGTCCCTCGCCGATGAGCAGCGCGTCGAGATCGTCGTAGCGGAACAGGGCGTTGTCGTCATGCCGGCTCCACGCTGCGGCCACCCGCCGGTAGTCGACTCCGGGGGCGAGATGCCGCACCAGGTAGGCGAAGTGGGTGGTGAAGTCGTGGATCACACCCGCCGGCATCCGGTGGATCGGGTTCGGCAGGTTCGGATCGCCGAATCGCCCGGCCGGGTCGGTGACCGGGAGCACGATCCTGATCTCCACCTCCCGCACCGGTCCCAGCGCTCCGGCGTCGATCTCGTTCCGGATCCTGCGGATCGATTCGTTGAAGCGGTAGTTGTGGCTCTCGATCAGCCGTCGACCCCGGGCGGACGCTTTCGCCAGGAGCTCGTCGAGCGTCGCCAGGTCGGGGGTGATCGGCTTCTCGCAGATGACGTCGGCCCCGGCGTCGAGCGCCTGAGCGACGAGCACAGGGTGGGTCTCGGGCGGGGTCAGCACGTGCACCACATCGGGCCGCGCTGTCTCGAGCATCTCGGTGAGGTCGGTGTGGCTCGTCTCGGCGCCGAACTCAGCGGAGGCGAAGGCCCCGGCGGTAGGGGAGAGGTCGCAGACCGCAGCGAGCCGGACCCGGTCGCCGACCGGCCCGACCGTCGTGCGACCGGCGAGGAACGACAGGTGCTCATGCGAGATCGCGCCG
>JAOTYQ010000684.1 GCA_029861725.1 Acidimicrobiia bacterium
CGGGATCGTGACATCGGGATCATCGCACAGACACCACCGCACCTTCCGGTCCGGGCTGGCGCCGGAGCGGGCACAGCTGGTGGGACCTGGCCGGCTCCATCCACCTTGCGTCGCCCGCACTGGACGGGCAAGAGTCGTTGAAGGGGGAGGAAAGCAGGAGCACCAGGACAGAAGGTCCGTCGAGGCAATGGTTGGACAGCGAAGGATCTCGGCGTGGGAGCGAACGATTCACGAGACCACCAACATCGAGAGCCAAGGGGCCCACATTGCGCGAGCTGTTCGAGCTGAATCCCCTTCCCGGTGCCCTCGGTGCTGAGGTTCGAGGGGTCGACCTCGGTGCTGACATCGCCGACGACGTGATCGACCGTCTCCGCCAGCGCTGGTTGGAGCACCGCGTCCTCTTCTTCCGCGGCCAGGAGCTCAACCCCGGGCAACTTGCAGAGTTCGGCAGGAGGTTCGGCCCGCTCGAGCACTACCCGTTCGTCGAGCCTTTGCCCGATCACCCCGAGGTGATTCCGGTGATCAAGGAGCCAGATGAGCGGGCGAACTTCGGCGGCGGTTGGCACACCGATCTCGTGTACCGACCGGAGCCCTCGGCCGCCACGATGCTCCACGCCGTCGAGGTGCCGGCTCGGGGTGGCGACACGCTCTTCGCCGACGGAGTCCTGGCCTTCGAGGCACTTTCCGACCGGATGCGGGCGTTGCTCGATGGGTTGCGAGTGGTGTACCACGTGGCCCACGTGCGTCGCCACGTCCATGACCGCAGCGACGGCGAGAGCACGTACAGCCGTTCGATGCCCGCACGGGCGGCATCGGCGGAGGGTCCCGCCTCACCCGCCCACCACCCGGTGGTCCGCACCCATCCAGAGACCGGCCACCGGTCGCTGTACTTCAGTCGCGAGCACACCGAGCGGTTCGAGAGCATGACGATCGCGGAGAGCCGGCCGTTGCTCGACTGGCTCGAGGCACACGTGACCCAGCCGGTGTTCACCACCCGTTTCCACTGGGAGTCGGGTTCGTTGGCGTTCTGGGACAACCGCTGCGTGAGCCACTGTGCCCTCAACGATTACGCGGGGGAGCGGCGGCACATGCATCGCATCACGATCGCCGGCGACGCGCCGTTCTGACGATTGGAGTACGACATGTCCGATGAACTGGCTGCCCTCACCGCTCGGCTGCAGCTGCTCGAGGATCTCGAAGCGATCCGGTCGAGCTGGCTCGACTACTGCAATCGGCTCGACCTCGAGGATTTCGACGCGCTCGGTGACGTGTTCTGCGAGGATGCATCGCTGGAGGTGGACGGGCTGGCGGCGAGCCTCGACGGTCGCTACGAGGGCCGGGAGTCGATCGTCGGCTTCTATCGCATGACCGAGACCGCGCCCGACGGATCGAGCGGGTTGATGACCGGGCACCTGAGCACGAACATGCAGATTGACCTCGACGGCGACGAGGCCACGACGTTGGCCTACTTCTTCGAGATCGTCGACAACAACCTGGTGCTCATCGGTACGTATCAACATCGGGTGCGGCGAGAACCCGATCGCTGGCGGTTTGCGTCTCTCCGCATCTCGGTTCGGTTCCGGGCTCGACTCGAGGCCGACCGGTTCGCCGGTCAGACGCTGAAGGAGATCGTGGCCCGGCCGGTCTGAGATCGCGGCACAGCGTCAATTCGACGTGAACCTGGCTCACCGGGGTGTGACGATGTACTCGCTCTCGTGGAGGTCGCGGAGCTCCCGCCGCATCCGCCCGACCGTGCCGGGGAAGAACGAGAGGATCCGGCCCTCACGGTTCTTGTAGAAGTTGGTGCAGTTACCGGTCCAGCTCATCTGTTGGAGCTCGGCTAGGATGGCCTCGTTGTAGTCGTGGGTCAGGTCGGCTCTGGCCTCGACCGATTCGATGTCGCCCTCGGCGAATCGCTGGACCCAGCGGGCCAGGTAGTGGGTCTCGAGCTCGGCGGTGTCGAAGTACGAGGCGTAGGTGACGACACCGTTGACCCCGCAGACCGTGAAGTAGTTGGGGAAGCCGGGGATGGCCACGCCGCGGTAGACCTCGGGGGTGTCGGCCAGCGCCGCCGACAGGCTCCGCCCGCCGACTCCGACGACGTCCAGCGCCACTCGCCGCGGCTCGGGGGTGCCTGGCGCGTAGCCGGTGCAGAAGATGACGACGTCGACCTCGGTCTCGGATTCGTCGGCCGCCACGACGCCGGTGGCGTTCAACTCGACCACGCCCTCGGGGATGAGGTGGACGGGGGCCTGGGCCAGGGCGGGTAGTAGTCGTCCGACAGACGAGGATGCGCTTGCACCCTGGGTCGAAATCGGGGGTGAGCACCTCGACGAGGGCGGGATCGTCGATGGCCGACCGCAGGTTCTTCATCCCGACCCGGCGGAGCGTGGCGATGGCCCGCTCGTGGCGCTTGAAGGCCCGATACATCAGCAGCGAGTTGCGGTAGTAGCGGCGTCGGACCCGGCCACACCATCGCCAACCGGCCAGAGCGTAGCCGTGGAGTGCAACCCATCCGGCACGACCGATCCGGAGACCTGGCCGCACGCCACAGCCAGGCTGCAGCTCACCGAGCGATCGGGAACGAGCAGCCTCACGGTGTCGATCCGAAACGCCAGGCCCTACACCCTCTACACCGTTTGGCTCCGCCTACTCGGCGAGGACTCGGAGGGCAACCCCTACGGTGGCAGCCCGCTGACCGGGATCCCGGTGACACCGCTTGTGGCCTCTTCCGAGCTCCCAGCCCAGGTGGCCGCCACCCCTCCCAACGCCGGTGTCACCGAGGCCAGCAACGGGTTCCGGACCGACGCCCGGGGCAACGGACGGGTGACCGCCAGGATCGACTTCCCGATCCGGTCAGGCGCCTACCCGTTCCAGCGGTTCCCCAACTGGGAGGACCACAAAGACGACATCGCACTGACCAACGACGACAACCTGGCCCGCCTCGGCGGCGGACCGGCAGTGCTCAAGCCGGTGGCGATCACCGACGGCTCACAGGCACCGGCAACGATCCTCGTCGCCTCGCACTGCGTCGACGACCTATCCCACGGCCTGCTCCCCGGTCCACACGAGAACTGGTTCACCTGGGCCGCCGAGTAAGTGATACTCGTCACCCACCGACCGTGCCTCGGGGGAGGTCGCCACCGTGGGACACGGTCAGCCCCGTCCAGTACCAGTCGACACCATGGGACATCGGTCCTCGGCGGGCCGAGGACCTTGACCTGATGTGGGAGCAGGGGCTACTCGGAGCCCATGAAGCGCACGAGTTCGGCTTCGTGCCGCCGTCG
>JAOTYQ010000119.1 GCA_029861725.1 Acidimicrobiia bacterium
CGGCGGCCGTGCTCCTCGTCGCCGGACCGTGGACGAACGAGGCGGAGGAGCTGGTCGGCTGGGACGTTGCCCGGTTCCAAGCGCTGGCCGACGAGTCTGGACGGCACTGGGTCGACCACCCTGTAGAGTATCCGCCCGGCAGCGTGATCCTGATCGAGGCCGTCGCCAGCAACGGGGTCGTGGAGACACACCGGACGCTGGCCGCGACGTCGCTCGCCATCGACCTGGGCGTCGCCGCAGTGCTTGGGGCGCTGACGGGTCGGCGAGCCGCAGCCACCTACCTGCTCATCGGCCTGCCCCTGGTTCCGATGGGCCTCGTCCGGTTCGATCTGTGGTCGGTGGCGGCGGCGGTGCTCGCCGTAGCGGCACTGCGTCAACGCCGATCGGGCGCGTTCGCGGCGCTGACGGCGATCGGGGCATTGATCAAGGTGTGGCCGGCGCTGCTGGTGGCGGTCTCGGTCTCACTCGGGCGGCGGGCAGCGACGGTCGCTGCGATCGCAGCGCTCTTGCTGGCCGGTGCCGGGTGGCTGGCCTATGGCGGCTGGAGCCTCGATCCGATCGACCAGGTGCTCTCACTGCGAGGCGCGACCGGGTGGCACGTCGAGAGCTTCGGCGGCAACCTGACGGCGCTGACCACCGATGAGGGCCCCGAGCGCCAGCTCGACGCCTTCCGGATCGGGCGTCTCGACGACAGGATCGTCACCGCCGGTCGAGCGCTCACCGTCGCTGCGGTCGGCCTGCTAGTCGTGCTCGGCCGGCGGGCCTCCCGCCACGGCCGCCCGGTCGGAACCAAGAGCGCGATGACGGAGGCGGGGGGCGACGACCTGGATCTCGAGGTGGTGGCGCTGGTGATGTTGGGCTCGACGGCTGTGCTGCTCGTCACGGCACCGCTGCTCTCGCCCCAGTTCCTGCTGTGGCTCACGCCGTGGGCGGCCCTGTTGCCCCTCCACCGGTCGCGGCCGGCCCTGCCGGTGATGCTGACCGGTGGCGCCACGACGCTGACCGGCGGGGTACTTGCCCTCTACGGCCCGCCACGGCTGGCCGAGACCGTCCCCGCGCTCGTGCTGCTGGTCCGCAACGGACTGCTGGCCGCAACGGTGGTCGCCGCCATCGTGGCGATCGCCGACCTAGGCCGACCGGAAGACCCGCTGGGGCACCGCAGCGCCCGCCCACGCCCAGCTCGTGCGGAGGCGGAGGTCGACGAGGTGACCGAGGAACCGGGTCGCCTGACCGGCTGAGGCCTTCGACAGCCCCTCGGCCCGGCCGTTGAACCGGAAGGCCACCTCCTCCACGTTCAGACCGGGATGGGTGGCGAGCAGCTCGAGCAAGATCTTGAAGCCGTCGGGGCTGAGCCGATCGAGATCGACCTCGCCGAGGCGAACGGCGAAGAAGCCCGACAGCGGGTCGGAGCACCGACCGATCCGGAACGGGAAGAGCCATCGGGCCACCCAGGTCGCAGCTCGGGACAGCACTCGCCGGCCGCTTCCGAACCGCTCATCCTCGCTGCTTCCTGGCACCCGTCTCGAGGCGACGGCCAGGTCGTGTCCGCGATCGATGCGCTCGACCAGATCGGCCACCGTCGCCGGCGGGTGCTGCAGGTCACCGTCCATCACCACCGCTACCGAGCCCCTCGCCGCCTCGAAGCCCTCGGCCACCGCCCCGCCGAGCCCGCCCCAACGCTCCTCGGCAGCGCGGTGCAGCGATCGGACGAACAGCGGCGATTCGGCAGCGGCGGCGTCGATCACGGCCGGGGTGTCATCGTCGCTGTCGTCGACGAAGACCACCTCGACGCGGCGGTCGTGTGTCTCGGCCTCGATCGCCTGCAGCAGTGGCCGGATGTTCGGTCCTTCGTGGCGGGTCGGTATGACGATCGACACGAGCGTCTTGTCCAGCCCGGTCCGGCGGCGAGGGGTCGGTGGGCTCTTCGGGCTGAAGGTGAGGGCGACCAAGAGCGCGATGCCGAGGGCGATCGAGCCGACCGCGGTGTCCTCCAGGACGAGCAAGCCGAGTTGGGGACCGACGGGCAGCACGACGAACGCGGCGACGGCGCACCCGGTGACGAAGCTCCGGTTGCGCTCACCGGCCGAGGATGCTGCGAGCAGCATGATCCCCCACGTCAGGTACCACGGCTGGGTGGTGGGATGGAGCAGGGCCCAGATCAAGAGCGACCAGGCCAGGGTGAGCGGCCAGCTCCGATAGCCGCGGATGAGCAGGATGAGGGTCACGCCGACGGCGAGGAAGAGGCCTGTCGTGCGGGCGACGGCGAGCACGGCCGCCAGCTCCAGCCCGGTCACGAGGGCGACACCGCCGCCAGCGATTCGGGTCAGGCTCAGGTAGGCGTCGACCGGCGTCGTCGACGTGATCGCGTCGACCCAGCCCCAGCCCCAGCCGGTCAGTCGGCCAGCCAGCGCGATCACCAGGAACGCTTCACCGGCGGCCAACCCGATCCGCCAGGCCCGGGTCCGAAGCCGATCGGCCTCCATGACCCACGGCCAGGCGATGAAGGCGACGGCTACGATCGCGGGCAGCTTGATCGCGGCCGCCATCGCGCACAGGGCCAAGCCGAGGACGCGGAGCCGGGGTCTTCGGCCCACCGCGACCCCGGTAAGCAGAAAGGCCAGCATGATCGCCTCGTTGTGGGCCCCGGACACGAGGTGGAGCAGCACGAGCGGGTTGGCGAAGCCGAGCACGAGCGCGTCGACGGGATCGCGCCGGAGACCGCGGGCCAGGTCGTTGACCGCGATGGCGGCGATCACGAGGCTGAGCACAGCCATAAATCGGTAGGCGAGAACTGCTGCGATCACGCCTTCGCCAGCCACCTTGGCGACCGTCGCCGAGAGGAACACGAAGACCGGGCCGTAGACGACCGGTGTGTCGTGGTACAGGGGGTCGACCGGGGCGAGTACCGGGTCGTCATCGCCGAGGCTGGCCGGGCCCTCCTCGTAGACGTCGTAGCCCTGCTCGGCCAGCCGTCCTTGGGCGGCATAGGCGTAGACGTCGCGACTGCCGAGCGGCGGACCGACGAGGAGCGGCGCCGACCACACGAGGATGACGACCGCGAGCGCAGCGACCGACAGACCGTGCGTCAGCTTGTGGCGCCGCAGCTGCATCCACGCCCGGACGAGCACGATGAGGCCGCCGTAGAACATGAGCAGCGCCGGCACCAGGCCCATGACCGGCCGGACGGGCACGGTCGGGACCGACCACAGCCGGCCAGGCTCGCCCGGCGAGGCTGCTCCGGCCAGCGCCCCGCCCACCACGACGCTGAGCGCGGCGAAGAAACCGAGCGCCGCGATGACCAGCAACGACCGCGATCCATCCCTCTCGTTGCTGTCGATGGATTCCTCATCTCGGACAACGATGTCGAGCAGCTTAGAAGCCGTTCGACGGACACACTCGGCATCCCCGCGACCGCGGTGGAATCAGCGCGCCGAGGACCAGCGATCAGGCATTGATGGCCGAGACCAACCGATCCAACATGTCATCGAGCAGGTCCTCGGACGTGGCGAAGTTCAGTCGGCCGAACCCGTTGCCCCGAGGACCGAAATCGGGCCCCGATCCGAGCGCGACCCGGGCCAGGTCGAGCAGCCGGGCGCTCGGATCGTCACCGAGGCCGAGTTCGCGGAAGTCAAGCCACGCGAGATAGGTCGCCTCCGGGCTATCGAAGCCGACCCGGGGCAGCTCGGTCGCCAGCCGGCGAGCGAGCTGATCGCGCCGTGCGGTGAGGTGCCGACGCAGAGCCGCCAGCCAGTCCCTACCGTCCGTCCAGGCTGCGATCGCAGCCTCGGCGCCGGGCGTTCCCACCGCCCCGAGGAGGTGTCCGGGGAGGGCGTCGAGCCGGGCGGCAACGCCGGCATGACCAACGTGAGCCACCGCACAACGGAGCCCTGCGAGGTTGAACGCCTTGCTCGCCGAGGAGACGGTGACGGTGCGAGCGGCCACCTCGTCACCAATCGACGCGAGCGGGACATGGGTGGCACCGGGGTGGACCAGATCGGCCCAGACCTCGTCGCTGACGACGAGCAGATCGTGCTCGTTCGCCACCTCGGCGATCGCGGTCAGCTCATCGCGATCGAAGACCCGCCCCGTCGGGTTGTGTGGGCTGCACAGCAACACGGCCCGGGTGTCCCCGTCGACCGCGGCCCGTAATCGGGCAGGATCGAGCCGCCAGCCGTCGGGGTCGAGCGGCACGTCGATGATCCGCCGGCCGGCTCCATCGACCGCTCTGATGAACGGCGGGTAGATCGGGGTCAGCAGGATGATCCCATCCCCGGGATCGGTGTGCAGCCACAACGCGACGTCGATCGCCTGGAGGACGTCGCAGAACACTCGCACTTCCTCCGTGGGCGGGGACCACCCATGGCTCTCGAGCTGCCATCGAGCGAAGGTGTCAGCGAGCAGCTCCGAGGCTCGACGGTTGTACCCGAAGTCGGCCCGGTCGACGAGCTCGGCCAGTGCTCGATTGACGCACGGCGGGGGCCGGACGTCCATATCGGCAACCCAGGCGGCCAGGACGTCGGACGGGAACTTGTTCCACTTGATGCCAGAGAGGCTCCGCAGGTCGTCGATTCCAAGAATCTCGATCTCGGCTGCCATCGACGCCACCTCCTCGGCCTCGCGGGCTCCAGACGGTCCTGCCGCCCAGATGCTGCCTCGCCAGTTCACTCACGACCTCGGGGTCGGCGCAAGAACGACAAGGGCCGGACGCACGGCCAACCCCGCCGGTAGGACGCAATCGAGCCGGGCTGCGGCATGATGGCCCGCATGTCCCCGGTCCCCCGGCTCGTCCCCCGACCAACGGCGCGCTCGCTCAGGCTGCTCGGGCTCGTCCTGCCCGGCATCCGGGAGATCACCGCCCAGATCGAGCCCTATACGGCGTGGTGGGACGACCAGAACCAGCGGGCAGCCGAGGGTTCGGGCCCGCTCCTGGTGGCGATCGGTGACTCGACCGCGATCGGGGTCGGGGCATCGGCCCCCAGTCGCAGCTACGTCGGTTTGCTCCGGACCGCATTGGCCGAGCGTGACGGCCGGACGTGGCGCGCCGTCAACCTGGCGTTGTCAGGAGCCCGCCTCGACGACGCCGTCGAGCGCCAACTACCGGCCGTGCTGGGTCTCGAGCCCGATCTCGTGACCTGCTGCATCGGGACCAACG
This sequence comes from Acidimicrobiia bacterium, assembly GCA_029861725.1. Lineage (GTDB taxonomy): Bacteria > Actinomycetota > Acidimicrobiia > Acidimicrobiales > SZUA-35 > CADEDH01. The sequence continues at coordinate 5,153 of JAOTYQ010000119.1, forward strand.
ATCTCGTCTGGGGACGGGAGACGACCGAACTGCGAACTCGGCTGCGGGAGCTGGTGACAGGGCTGCCGATCGTGTCGGTGATCGGCTCGCTGGCCGGCTCCTCGACCAGGGGTCAGTCGGCGAACCGGGCGCTCCGCAACGCCGCGGCGAAACGCGACCTGCCCGTGGTGAACCCGTGGGCCGAGTCGGGCCCACCGCCCCGCCACCGCCTGGCCGCCGACCGGTTTCACCCGAACGACCTCGGCTACGAGCTGATGGCCCGACCGTTCGGCCGGCACCTCGGGATCGAGTATCCAGGTGCGCCCCGTGTCACCGATGACCCGCAGGCGGTCCCCGAGGCTGACCTAAGCGAGCGGTAACGTCTGTCGGTGGCCGGCATCCTCAGCGGACCGATCGAGGACGATCCCCGACGACGACGCGGGCAGCGGCGGTGGCCGACCGAACCCGCAAGCAAAGGACTCGTGGTACGGCACCGGACCACGGGCTACGTCGGGGCCGTGATCCGGTTCGCCGACACCCAGGTGACTATCCGCGACCACCGAGGACGGGAGCACGCCCTCCCGAACGCGGAGGGTGCGTTCTCGGTCGACGGACGAACCGTCACCCTCGTCCGACCCCGCCCGACGCCCCCCACCACCCTCGTCGAGACCGCCTCTGGCTCGCTGCCGCCGTCCGGCCAGGGGGCCAGGGTGGCCCGGCCGAGCCGGATCCTGGTCGAGGGCCGTCATGACGCCGAGTTGGTGGAAAGGGTGTGGGGCGACGATCTACGGGCGGAGGGCGTGGTGGTGCTGCCGCTCCACGGCGCCGACGACCTGGCCGCCGTCGTTGCCGACTTCGAGCCGGCCTCCGACCGTCGCCTCGGCATCCTGCTCGACCACTACGTGCCGGACACCAAGGAATGGCGGCTTGCGTCCGAGATCGACGATCCGAACGTACTGATCACCGGCCATCCGTACGTCGACGTCTGGCAGGCGATCAAGCCCGAGGTGATCGGGATCGGCGCGTGGCCCGTCGTGCCGAAGGGCACGGACTGGAAGTCCGGGGTGTGCACCGGGATCGGCTTCGCCGGCTCCCCAGCCGAGCTGTGGCCGAGGCTGCTCGGGCGGGTCAACTCCTACCGCGACCTGGAACCCGGGCTCGTCGGCTCAGTCGAGGCGTTGATCGACTTCGTGGCGCCCCCGCCAGCCGGCTGAGCCCGAGGCGGCGATCTACCCCGCCCGGCTCCGATCGGCCACACTGGAGGCAATGACCGAGAGCATCCGGCTGGGCAGACTCCTGGGCATCCCGATCGGCGTCAACTGGAGCATCGTGGCCGTCGCGGTGCTCTTCTCGTTCGCACTGGCGGTTCAGGCCCTGCCGCGGTCGGCCCCTGACAGCTCTCTCGGGATCCGCCTGACGATGGCATCGATCGCAGTCGTCGTGTTCTTCGCCTCGATCCTGGCCCACGAGCTCGGCCACGCGATGGCCGCCCAGGCCCACGGCGTCGGCGTCCATGGGATCACCCTCTGGCTGCTCGGGGGTGTGGCCAAGCTCGATCGGCAGGCCCCGAGTGCCCGGGCCGAGTTCCAGATCGCCGTCGCCGGGCCGGCCGTCAGCTTGGCGCTGGGCGTCTTCTTCCTGTCGCTGACGGTCATCCTGATCGCTGTGGCGCCCATCCCCTTGCTGGTGGCGGTCGCCGCATGGCTCGGCGGGGTCAACGTGATCCTCGCGCTGTTCAACCTGCTCCCGGCCGCACCGCTCGACGGCGGCCGGATCCTCACTGCGCTGCTCTGGCGTCGCTCCGGCGACCCAGAGGAGGCTCGCATCATCGCCGGTCGCTGCGGCCTGCTCCTCGGGGCGGCGCTGGTCGTGATCGGCGTCGTGCAGCTGCTCGGCCTCGCACAAGTCGGGGGCTGGGTGACGGCGTTGGTCGGCGCGTTCTCGTTCACCGCGGCCAGAGCCGAGATCGCCGGGGCGGCGGTACGTCGCAGGCTGCTGGGAACGACGGTACTCGCGGTCACCGTGCCCCATCCTCCGTCGGTCCCGGACTCGGTGATGGTCGGCCAGCTCCTCGATTGGGCGAGGGATGACGGCGCGACCATCGCCCACGGCGTGGTCCGATGGGGTCAGAAGCCGATCGGTTACGTGGTCCCGGCCGACGCCGCTGAGGGGGTGACCGACGCCGCCCGATCGTGGACGTCGGTCGGGCAGGTCATGGTCGCTTCGAGCGCGGCAGCGCGGATCAGCGGCTCGTCGTCGGTCGACGGGCTCCTGCGGGTCTGGGAGCGAGGGTCCGCACCGGTCGCCGTGGTGACCGGCGCCGACGGCCGGTCGGTCGGCACCGTCACCGATCACCAGGTCAGACCGCTGCTGACCCCACCGGACCTCTGGGGTCGGGATCGGCCGCAGGCGGAATCGTCGTCATCGGCAGCGGCCGACGGCGGCACCGCACCGGTTTCGACCCGATCGATGGGTTAACCTCCTCGGCGGTGAACGACGCAGGGGAACCTGCGGCGAGCATGTCGAGCTCGCCGCCGAAGCTGCCACTCTGGGTACGGCAGGCGATCCTCTGGTGGTGGGGCGTGCTGGTCGTCCTGTGGTTGTCACTCGGTGTCGTTCGGCAGCTGCGGGGGCTGCTCATCCAGCTCGCCTTGGCCCTGTTCCTCTCCTTCGCAATGGAACCACTCGTCGACCGGCTCGGTCGGCGCGGGGTGAACCGTGGCGTCGCCACCGGCCTCACGATGTTGCTGCTCGTCATCGGGGTGGCGGCGTTCCTGACCGCGATGGGTTCGCTCATCGCAACCCAGCTTCGCCAGCTAGCCGAAGACCTGCCCGGCTACCTGACCTCGGCGGAGCTCTGGGCCGAGGAGCGGTTCGGCGTCGAGATCGAGAACGCCGATCTCATCGAGCAGCTCCAGGCGGGCGGGCAGGCCAGCGAGTACCTCTCGGGCCTGGCCGACAACCTGGTCGGTGTCGGCACCGGGCTGCTGAGCGGGGTGTTCCAGCTGCTGACGATCGGCCTCTTCGCCTACTACCTCACCGCCGACGGGCCCCGGCTCCGGCAGTCGATCTGCTCGGTATTGCCGCCCGCCCGCCAGCTCGAGGTGTTGCGGGTCTGGGAGCTGGCGATCAACAAGACCGGCGCCTTCATCTCGTCCCGCGTGATCCTCGCCGTCATCTCCGCCGTCTTCCACTGGGTCGCATTCGCCGTGCTCGACCTGCCGTCGGCGGTCCCGCTCGCCATCTGGGTCGGCGTCATCTCGCAATTCATCCCGGTCGTCGGCATCTACATCGCCGGTGTCGTACCAACCCTGATCGCGCTCGGCATCGACCCGACGAAGGCGCTTTGGGTGATCGTCGTGCTCGTCGTCTACCAGCAAATCGAGAACTACGGACTGCAGCCGAGGGTCACGGCCCAGACCCTGGACATGCACCCGGCGGTGGCCTTCGCCGCCGTGCTCGCCGGCACCGCCACCTTCGGGGCGAGCGGTGCGCTCCTCGCCCTCCCGTTTCTGGCGACGGTTCAGTCCTTCATTTCGGCCTACATCGCCCGCCACAACGTGGTCGAGAGCCGACTCTTGACGTCGACGGACACCGCGCCGCCGGAGGCCGGGGTCGAACCCAGCGGAGCGATATCCCACGACGCCATGACGGAACCGCCGGATACCGACCTCGACGGACCGGCGGAAGAGCAGATCGAAGGCGACGGTTAGGCGACCATGGATCAGATCACGGAAGTGGTGTTCTTCTGGCGCCCCGGATGCCCGTTTTGCTGGCGCTTGGAGCAGGCGTTGGCGCAAGCAAATGTCCCCATGACCAAGCGCAACATCTGGGACGACCCCGATGCCGCGGCGTTCGTCCGGTCGGTCGCCAACGGTAACGAGACCGTGCCGACCGTCACCGTCGGCGACCAGTGGCTCGTCAACCCGAGCCCTCGCGAACTCGCGAAAGTCCTGGAAGCGAGCGCCCCCCACCTGCTTCCCCAGTGATCGACAGCAGCGCCGGAGCCGGGCCGTGGCGACTTGGCGATGCAGGTTCGGCAACCGACCCCAACGTCGTGGGTGGAGGTAGGTGAAGCTCCATGGTGCCGCGTCTTGTTGTTCCCATGGAGTTGAGAACTGGGTGCAGTGGCATTAGAGTCCACTCCGCTGGCTTTCGAGCCAGTAACCCGCCGCACAAAACATAAAGGGGACCCATGTCTGACGACAATGGTCGGAAAGCCCTGCACGCATACGTAAGCGATGACGCTCACGATCACTGGCACGGCTTCGCTGCCGAGCAAGGCGTGAGCGTGAGTGCCATTCTCGAAGCACTCGCTCCCGAGCTCGACTTCGAGGCACCGATTACGCATGAGGAGCTGGGCGCACGGCTCAACACCGTGGTGAAATCAGCAAGGAAGATCGATGCCCAACGTCGGCGGCGCCGCCGGTGACGGACATCGTGTGAGAGCGATCTCACGCACGAGACAACGACACGCATAGAGAAGGCACTGCGGGTCGAGAGGGAGGCGTGACTCCCTCACCGTCGCCCGCAGCGCAGCGGTAGGTCCGGAACCCAGACCCCAGAGGGCCGGGCAGCACGCGACCAACCACGTCGTGTCGTACCGATCCCCGGCCACGGCCGCCCACCCGGCGGTCGTGGCCGGAGCCGTTTTGCCTGCGGTCGTCCCATAACGGGCGGGTCCCGGTGGTCCGGAGGTGACAAGTCCGTGGATTGCCACCAGTCGGGCGCTCCGCTTGGCCATGATCAGGGGAGCGGTTTCGTCGGGTGACGGGCGGAGGTGGGCGAACGCCTGTTCCTTAGACTGGGAGCTTCCCGGCACCCCGCCACAAGAAGGCCCGGACCAAGAGCAACAAAGAAGAGAGAGAAGAGACATGACCTCACAGGGCGAGCTCCTACCCTTCGCTCGCGAAGTCATCGATGTGCCCGTCGATGACGAGCTCGGCGAGTCCTTCCTCGCCTACTCGCTCTCGGTCATCACCTCCCGGGCCATCCCCGATGTTCGCGACGGATTGAAGCCTGTGCAGCGGCGCATTCTGTACTCGATGCGGGAGATGGGCCTGAGGCCCGATCGGCCGCACCGCAAGTGCGCCCACGTCGTCGGCGATGTGATGGCGAAGTTCCACCCCCACGGGGACGGCGCGATCTACGACACGCTCGTCCGGCTCGGCCAGGACTTCGCACGGCCGGTCACCCTGATCGATCCCCAAGGCAACTTCGGCAGCCTCGACGACCCGCCGGCTGCCTACCGCTACACCGAGTGCCGCCTCACGCCGGCCGCGCTGGATCTCCTGGCCGAGATCGACGAGGAAACGGTCGAGTGGCGCCCAACCTACGACGGCGAGACCACCGAACCGGCCTACCTGCCGGGCCTGCTCCCGAATCTCCTGGTCAACGGCACGTCGGGCATCGCGGTCGGGATGGCGACCAACATGGCGACCCACAACCTGATCGAGGTCTTCGAGGCGATCAAGCTGGTGATGAAGAAGCGCCGGCCGAAACCCACGATCGACGAGCTGCTCGCCCTCGTCCCCGGCCCCGACTTCCCCTCCGGCGGGATCGTCATCGACGACGGCATCCGCGATGCCTATCGGAGCGGGCGGGGCACGATCCGCATACGGGCCAAGGCCGACATCGTCAACGTGACCCGCTCCCGCAAGGGGATCGAGATCACCGAGCTGCCCTACCTGGTCGGGCCGGAGCGGGTAGTGGCCAAGATCAAGGAACTGGTCCACAACGGCAAGCTCGATGGGATCAGCGACGTCAAGAACCTCTCCGACCGCAAGTCGGGCCTCCGTCTCGTCGTCGAGTGCAAGTCGGGGGTGAAGCCCGACTTCCTGCTCGAACAGCTCTACCGGCTCACGCCGCTCGAGGAGACGTTCGGCATCAACAACGTGGTCCTCGTCGACGGGGTACCGACAACGCTCGGGCTCTACGACCTCTGCCGCCACTACATCGAGCACCGCCTCGACGTCGTCGTCCGGCGGACCCAGTTCCGGCTCGCCGAAGCCGAGCGCCGGCTGCACCTGGTCGAGGGGCTGCTGATCGCGATCGACAACATCGACGAGGTCGTTGCCATCATCCGCTCCTCGGCCGACACTCCCGAGGCAAGAACGCGGTTGATGGAGCGGCTCGAGTTGAGCGAGATCCAGGCCAACTACGTCCTCGACCTGCAGCTCCGGCGCCTGACCGCCCTCGCCTACGACGAGCTGGTGGCAGAGAAGGCCCAGCTCCTCTCCACGATCAAGGACCTGAAGAAGATCCTGGGCTCGGAGCAGCGCCAGCGGACGATCGTGATCAACGAGCTGGGCGAGATCGTGGAGAGGTACGGAACGCCACGCCGCACCGCCATCGTCGGCGCAGGCGACGTTCCCGACCTGGTCGAGCTACAGGAACAGGTCGAGGCCGATCTGCCCGACACCCCGTGCGTCGTCAGCCTGACGGCCTCGGGCCTCGTCAGCCGAGAGCCTCAAGGCACGGCCAGGAGCTACAGCCCGTCACGTCACGACGTGCTCGCCGGGGTGCTCATCACCTCCCTCCGACAGCCCGTCCTGGCACTCACCTCCGCCGGCCGGCTCCTTCGGACGACCGCCGCCGAGCTGCCCGAGGTCGGCGGTCGCAGTCGTGGTCGGGCGGCCAACGAGTCGTTCGACAGCGACCGGGGAGAGACGATCGTCGGCCTCGCCCACGTGACCGGCAACCCAGTGCTGGTCGTCACCGCACTGGGCATGGTCAAGCGGCTCGACCGAGCAGCTCTCGCCGAGCTGCGCCCGGGCAAGCCGGTGATCAAGTTGGCGAAGAACGACCGGCTGGTCGCCGCGATCGAGGTCGCCGACGACGACGATGTCGTCCTCGTCGCCTCCGACGCCCAAGCACTACGGACCTCCGCCGGGTCGATCAGCATCCAGGGGCCCGCAGCCAAGGGCGTGGCCGGCCTCGGGGTCAAGGGCAACGCCCGGGTCATCGCCGCCGGGGTCGCCGTCGACGGCGCCGTCATCGTGTCGGTCACCGATCGAGGTACGGCCAAGGCCACGTCGGTCGACGAGCTACCGGTGAAGGGGCGAGGGACCGGCGGCATTCGCCTGACCAAGTTCAACACCGAGAGCCGCATCGACTACGCGTGGATCGGGCCGGCCGAGCGTGCCATGTGCATCGTCGGT
>JAOTYQ010000120.1 GCA_029861725.1 Acidimicrobiia bacterium
GAGCCCTCAACCCGCCCGGTGAGCAGAACCGGGTCAACGCCCGAGCCGACGCCGTGATCGAGAAGACCCCCCGACCCCCACGTCGTGTGGGCCATATCGTGCTCGGGACGCCCGACGTGGCCGAGGCCGTCGCCTTCTTCGTCGACGGGCTGGGATTCAAGATCTCCGATCAGATCCTCAAAGGGGTCGCCACCTTCGCCCGGATCGAGCAGGACCACCACAACCTCCTCATCCATCCGGGGCCGACGGTGTACCTCAACCACTACGCCATGGAGATGGACGACGTCGACGCCATCGGCAAGGCCGGTATGGCGGTTCTGTCCGAACGAGACGACGCCAGCATCGTCGGCATCGGCCGCCACGTGCTCGGCTCCAACATGTTCTGGTACCTGCTCGACCCGGCCGGGAACATGTTCGAGTTCTTCTCCGACATCGACCAGATCGTCGACGACGAGGCATGGGACCGCGACCACGGGCGTCGCGACTGGGAAGGAGCCGACGGACCAGCCGGATTCTCGGTCTGGGGCCCGAAGGAGCCGGAGGTGTTCTTCAACCCACCTGATCTCGGCGACATCGCCGCCGGGCGGGAGGCCGCCGGCCTCCCGGGGTGAGCTCGGCGAGGTTCGTCTGCAGCACTGGACAGCCCAGACGACGTCGCCGACAATGACCTCATGCCCGCTCTGCCTCCAACGGTCTTGGAGCGGGTAGCTCGATGCGGTACCCGTGTGCCGGTTACCGGGCTCGTGCCCGGTTCGACCGTGGTCTTGACCATCGACGGAACGGACGAGCCGCCCGTCACGGCAACCGGAGGAGGATTCACGTTCACCGTCGACCCGCTCGCCGGTGGCGTGGAGCTGACCGCCCGCCAGGACCCGGGAAGTGGCTTCACCCCGCCCTCTCCTCCGGTTGTCGTGGAGGAGGTCGCCGTACCGCCGGCGGTCGGTCCCCTGTTGCCAACCGAGGTCGGTGGCTGCAGTCAGTGCGTCCTCGTGGGCGGACTCGTTCCGGGGTGCGACGTCGAGCTCTTCCAAGCTGGCAATACGGTAGGCACGGGCACCGCGAACCGGCATGGTGAGGCGTGCGTGCGGGTTGCGTTGCGCCCACCCCGTGACGAGACCGAGGTGCTCACGGCCCGAATGACGGTCTGCGGGAGCGACGGTCCTCTGTCGAGCACCCCAATCGTGCCCGACGGCAGTCTCGGCCCAGCCGTGGTCGGCGCGCCTCTCTACGGCTGCCAGAGCCGGGTTCCGCTGGGCCAGCTCCACCGCGGGGCCAAGACGATGCTCGAGACCGACACCGGCACGTATCTCGGTTGGATCTGCAACTGCTGGTCGGCGGTTGGGGTCAATGTGCTCCACCCGCTCGTACCCGGTGAGCGAGTCCGAGCGAAGCAGTACTGGGACGGCGACCAATGCACGGCCGAAGGACCACCGAGCGACTGGGAGGACGTCATTCCGCCGGACGACGGCATCCGGCCCGAGGTACAGGAAGCGCTGATCGAGGGCGATCAGCTGATCCGAGTGGCCAATCAAATCCCAGGCGGCGAGATCGTTGTGCTCGTGCGAGACGATCCTGCTTCGGCAGCGGTCCGCTGGGGGCCACGGCCGGCGTCGACCGAGCCGGAGATTGCCCTGGCCGAGCCGCTGAAGGCAGGACAACAGGTCGCAGCGGAACAGCGGCTGTGCGGGCACATCGAGACGTCGGAGTGGGTCGACGTGTTGCCCATCCCGCCGGTGATCACACCACCGGTCGTGCTCCCGCCGCTCTACGAGTGCGGCGGCGCCGTCCAAGTCTCAGGGCTCATCCCCGGCGCCATCGTCCGGGTATTCCAGGACTCGATTCCCTGCGGCCTCGGCCTCGCCGGCACGGCGACCAGCATCACCGTCGCTGCGGCACCGGCTCTGGCCGCCGGCAGTGTCGTCACCGCCATCCAGTGGGTCGGCGGTCAACCGAGCCCACCCTCGGATCCGGTCGAGGTGCAGCCGATCGAGCGGCTGGAACAGCTGTCCCAGCCCCGCATCCTGCCACCGGTCGCCTTCGGCGATCGGGGCGTCTGGGTGAGCGGGGTCACGCCGGGGAGCCTGGTGGCAATACGGTCCGCCGGCCAGGTGATCGGCGAGGCCTACGCCGGCGAGCCCCTCCTCCGAATCCCGGTCCAGTCCGTCGCCGCCACCGTGTCAACGGAGGCTCGCCTCTGTGACCGGGTCGCCGTCGGGAGCAACGTCGAGCCGATCGTCAGTCCGTGCAGCGCCGGGCCGTTCCCCTCGGCCGCTGAGTCCACCGAGGATCTCGGCCAGCACGCGGTCGACGTCTACCCCACCGACGCTCCCGAGCCAGACGGTGGATTCGAGATCGATCTCCGGGTCCGTCTGTACCTTCCAGCCGAGGCCGGCGGCAAGGTGCCGGACACCGTGCGCAATCGCCCGTTCGTGGTCATCGTTCACGGATTCTGGGACACCAGCTGGGAGGACCCCGACAGTCACACGGGTTACGGCTGGCTGGCTCAGCACTTGGCTCGCTGGGGGATGGTCGTCGCGTCGGTTGACGTGTCGACCGTCAATCGCCAAACGGGGACTGCCCTGCAGCAGTGGGCCCGAGGCGACGTCGTATTGGCGGTCATCGATCGGCTGCTCGTTCACTCGGCGGTCGAGGGACGGGTCGACCGGGCACGAATCGGTCTCGTCGGGCACTCGATGGGCGGCGAGGGCGTGGTCATGGCCCAGGAGCTCAACCTGGGCCGGCCCAACCCCTACGGCATCCGCGGCGTCGTAAGCCTCGCCCCGACGCAGTACCGACCGGACGTGAGCTGTCGAGAGGCCGCCTATCTCCAGCTCCACGGATCGCTCGACTACCTGCTCGGCGGTGCGGGTGACGTGACGGGGCCGAGCCCCAGATTCGGAGCTTTCCGCATCTACGATCGGGCGTGGCGAGACCGGACGCTGGTGTTCATCGACGGCGCCCGGCACCAGGCGTGGAACCCCTACTGGCTGTCGCTGACCAGCTTTCCCGACGTCGCCGCCGCACCGAATCTCTCCGACGTTCAACAGCAGGAGATCGGGAGGTGCCTCATCGGGGCGTTCTTTCGCGACGTCCTGGACGGCGAGGCTGCCTACCGCGGGTACCTCGACGGCCTCCACCGGCCTGAGCGGGTGGTCGGCCTCGAGCTGTCGGTCGAGCACCAACGACCACCGCAAGTCGTCGTCGACGACTTCGGGGACGCGTCGCCCCAGCTCGGGGTGTCCGAGGAGACACCCATCGACCGGGCGGTCAACCGATTGGGAGCGACCGTCACTGCCGCATCGGCCTCCGGGGCTGGGCTCGACCACTGGGCCGACGTCGAGCACGTGACCCTGCCGCTGTCGGTGCACGACACGGTCGGCACCGATCTCGCCTGGAACACCGACGACGATGTCGTGTACTCCCAGACCCTCACCGGAGTCAGCGCGGCGCCGGACCGCTATCTCGCCCTGCGGATCGCCCAGCACTACGACGAGGACAGCAGCGGCGATCCCGACGCCACCTGGAACCCGCCGGGCTTCGATCTAGACCTCTTCGTCGAGCTGAGCGATTCCAGCCCGGCCGCAGAAACGGCCGTGGTGCGACTCGGCATGGCCGGCGTCGTCTCCCACCCCTACCCGGGCCCCCAGCCCTACTCCATCTTTCGCAGCGTCCGGATCCCGCTCGACGCGTTCGCGGCGGTCAACCCGGCGTTGGCGTTGACGTCGCTAGCCGCGATTCGGCTACAACTCCGAGGTCGGGCCACCGGCCGAATCCTCGTCGACGACATCGAGGTCAGCTCATGAGTGCGAGTCGTGGATTGCCCAGCTGGGACCGCCGTCGTCGGGAGGCCACGGCGAACAAGCCCGTCCCCCGGGTCCACCGCTGCACCGCCGGCCGCCGACGTGACGGCCGCTACGACATCGTCATCCGAGGAACGGACCTGTCGACGGGGACCGTACCCATCGTCGCTCACCTCGGCGAACAACGGGTGGCCGAACTCGAGGCCGTCAGCTCGTCCGAGCTCCGGGGTGTGATCGACGCCTGCCGACCGGGTGACCGGATCGACCTCGACCTCGGCCCCCTGGGCACGGTGTCGGGAACGGTGTCTGACGTGACACGCAGCGTCGGTGGACCGATCGGCCGGCTGGAACGGCTGCTGGCTCGCCTGCGCTCGTTCCGCCAGGCCCTCCGGACGCGCTTCCGCGATCGCTGATGGCTGGCAGGCGCTCGACCGAGGTGGCGGTGAGACGACGCCATCAGCTCATGAGGTAGGCCCACACACTGAGTTGTCGAAGGACACTGCCCATCCGGCCCCGACCGAACGACCGTCCGATCCTCTGGATCGGCTGGCGGGCCAGCGTGACGGCCGCCACTCGACGGCAGGACATCGGGCTCGACCCGATGCAGCCTGAACAGCTCCCCGGCCACTTGACGCTGGCGATCTGGTGCTCGCCGAGCAGGAGGAACAGCTCGCGCTCGGGCTCACCCGTCCCGCTTGGCGTTGTGGATCGTTCACGATCCTGCCGGCTATAGGAATTATCGGCTCGATCCCGTCAACGAGGGTCGGCCGACAGGGCGGGCCGACGTCTACGGTGGCCGGAGCATGCACACCCTCCTCTTCCAAGAGCCCGGCCACTTCCACGCAGCACTGCTCCTGCGGACCCGCAACCCGAGGGTCGGGCGCTCGATCCACGTCTACGCCACGCCGGGGCCGGACCTCGATCGATTCAGCGCGCTGGTGACGGGGTTCAACGCCCGGGTCGAGGAGCCAACCGACTGGCACGTCGAGGTCCACGCCAGCGACGACCCCCTCACCCACCTGATCGATGACCGTCGGGGCGGCTCGGTCGTGGTCGCCGGTCGAAACCAACCGAAGCTGGCAACGATCAGACGACTGCACGACGCAGGGCTCAACGTGCTGGCCGACAAGCCGTGGATCACGACCAGCGCCGCCGTCGACGACCTCCACCGGGTGACCGCCGGACCGCCGCTCGTCATGGACCTGATGACCGAGCGCCACGTGGCGGCCAACCGCCTCCGTCGCCGCATCGTCGCCACCGAGTCGGTGTTCGGCCATCTCATCGCCGACTCCGATGAGCTGCCGGCCCTCGAGTTCGACTCGGTTCATCACCTCTGCAAGATCGTCGACGGCCGGCCGCTCCGCCGACCCGAGTGGTACTACGACGTGCGGGTGCAGGGCGACGGCCTGGTCGACATCCAGTCCCACCCCCTCGATCAAGCACAGTGGCTGATCGAGGGGGTGCACGGAGCCGACAGGCTCGATCGGATCGAGCTCGACGGGGCCTGGCGGTGGTCGACTCCCGTGCCGCTGTCGCTGTTCACCGAGAGCACGGGGGCAACGGCCTTCCCGCCGTCGCTGATGCCCGACGTGAGCGATGGCGTGCTCGACCTCGCCTGCAACGGCCAGATCGACTACCGGCTCGGTGGCGTGAGGGTCCGGCAACGAGCGGTCTGGCGCACCCGACCGCCGGCCGGCGGAGGCGACACCCACCGCTCGATCGCCCGCGGCACCGGCGCCGAGGTCACGATCCAGCACGGCCCCGCCACCGGCCACCGGCCCCGGATCCACGTCGGGTCCTCCGCTGACCATCACCTGACCGCCCGGGTCTCGGAGTGCCTCGACGATTGGAGGGCCGAGCTCCCGGGGCTCACCATGCGACCATCCCCCCTCGGCTACGAGCTCGTCATCCCCGCCGCCCTCGACACCCCCCACGAGGCCACGTTCCCCCTCGTCCTCGACGACTTCTTGGACCAGGTCGACCAAGACCGCTGGTCAGCCGTCACGGCCCACCGGATCCGCACCCGCTACACGCTGCTCGCCAGGGCCCACGACGAAGCCCGCGATGGGCCACCGAGCTGACCCCCCACCCCCGATTCGGCCGAGGACGGCACTGACCACGGCGAGCTGAAGGTCGGCGGTACCGTGACCTTCTTCAGGTGGTCAGGAAGACCGGGCCGTCGGCTCGGCTGTGGTAGCCACCGCGGACGGCGCCGGCCGACACGTCGGCGAAGAAGGCGCCGAAGCTGACGGGAAGCTCACGACCGTTCGGCGGACAGACCCAACTTCGCAGGAGGTGGCGCTTGCGAGCCGGGTCGTCCCAGTCGACGAACGCGGTGCGGAGGTGGAGGACCGTGTGGTTGTGGACCCACAGCATGGCACCAGGCCCGAAGCGTCGCTCGAGCCACATGCCCTCCTCGGCGGCGACATCGGCCACGAGTTGCACGGCTTCTCGCTGCGTTTCGGAGAGCCGTGGCGCGCCTGCGTTCTCGTGAGCGAGGAGAATGTTGGTCCGCACGTAGGCACACGAGACCTGGTCGCCGACCCGGCCGAAGACCGGCATCTCGTACCACGCACGGTCCCCGGGCTTTTCGTTTCCCTGCCACGACCACGGCAGCGGCCGGTAGAGCTCGGTCAACAGTTCGGGAGCACGCTCGGAGATCACATCATGGGTCGTCACCGAGCTGGCGAGGCGCGTCTCCCCGCCCTCTCTCGCCGTCTTCAGGAAGAACAAGCCGGAAACGTCGCAGGCGTCGGCGTGGAAGTTGAGCTCGCTGTTCGACGTGTACCCGCGACCAGCCCGACCGGCGATGCCGGTGCCGAGGTCACGGACATCCCCGATGACGTCGCCCCGCCAGCTCTGCGACACGGGGAGGCCCACGGCCTGCGACACACCCCACCAGAGGGCTCGCAGCTCGTCGACCTCGTAGCGCTCGACCGGAAACCCTTCGTAGGCAGCCAGCCCGTCCCCATCGACGAGACGGTCCCGCAAGCGGACCAGCTCGGGCCCGATGCTCGGCAGCGGGAAGTTCCGCTCGGTCATCGAGGTCAGGTCGAGCGCGGGGCTCGCACGCCGGAACGTGGCGAGGGCCTGATCGAGCTCGACGAGCTCATCGTTTGTCCACGACCGACACCAGCTCGACCGGAGCGACTGGGGAGTCCAGGACCCCGACCGCAACGACTCTCGGCTCATGGAGAGACGCTACTCAGGACCTCCCGATCCCGCCGCTCCACGCCGCCTCTAGGATGAGCTCGCGGGCGTGCGGGCACTGTCGCAACTGTCGCGACGTGGGGCTCGAGATGTCGATGTCGTCGCCGGCGGGCAGTGCGGCAAGGTCGTCCTCGGCTGGGCCTGATGGTCCAGCCGGGCTGTTCGGCTCGGTTTCGGCCTCGTCCCGCCTAGTTTCGGACCAAGCGGAAGACAGGGATCTCGCGTCCGGTTTCCGCCGCTTTCTGCTCGTACTCGGCGAACTGTGGCATCTGGGCGGCCTGGGCGGCGAAGAGCCGTTTGCGCTCCTCACCTTCGGTGACGTGTGCGGTGGCTTCCCATTTCTCCGTGCCGATCTCGACGGTGACCGTCGGGTTGGCGACCAGGTTGTGATACCAGTGCGGATGCTCGGGGGCACCGCCCTTGGAGGCGATGATCACCACGTCGTCTCCATCGGTGGAGTAGACGAGGGGCGAGCACAGCTCTCGGCCCGTCTTGGCTCCCGTCATCGTGACCAGGATCATGGGCATGCCTTCGAACGGCCCGCCGCACACCCCACCGTTGGTCCGGAACTCTTCGATCACGCCCTTGTTGAACTCGAGGAAATCCACCACCTGGTCGTCGTCTCCTTGTTTGCGGTCGTCGTCGTGTCGGTCTCACCACGCTACCGATCGAGCCGCTTGTCGCCCACCGGCGGATCTCCTCCGCCACGGGCTGACTACTCGAGAACTTCGGCCGCGGCGATCTCGGCGATGCGGTCGACGTCGTAGCCGAGGATCTCAGTGAGGATATCGAAGGTGTCCTGACCCAGGGTCGGAGCTGCCCGATAGCTGTCCGGCGGCGTGCGGGACATGAGGAACCGGGTGCCTTCGACGGTGACGGGACCGACCTCGGTGTGATCGGTCGAGACGAAGTGGCCACGGTGGGCGAGCTGGGGATCGGCCCAGCTGTCCTGGCTGGCCGCGACCACGTGGGCCGGGACACCGTGACTTTGCAGGAGGTCCTCGACGGACTGGTTGGCCCGACTTGACGTCCAGTCCGTGAGGAGCTCGTCGAGCTCCGCGGCCCGATCGAGCCGCTCGGCGGTGGACAGTCCACCCAGGTCCGGACGGTCGATGATGGCGGCCAGGTCTCGCCACTGGGCATCGGTCTCGCAGGCGATCGCCACCCAGCGGTCGTCGCCGGCACACCGGTAGATCCCGTGGGGAGCGAACCGGAGGTCCCGGTTGCCGTTTCGCTCGAGCGTGCGCCCGTTGAGGCGCTCGTCCAACAGTGCGGGAGCGAGCAGGTGCAGGACCCCTTCCGCCTGGGAGTAGTCGAGGTACTGACCCTCGCCGGTGCGACGGCGGTGGTCGAGCGCGGCCAGCACCAGGGCCACCGAGATGCGGGGCGCGACGTAGTCGGTGTAGGCGCTGAACGGCCCGGACGGGTCCCGGTCGGGCCAGCCGGTGACGTTGTGG
Organism: Acidimicrobiia bacterium; assembly: GCA_029861725.1. GTDB lineage: Bacteria > Actinomycetota > Acidimicrobiia > Acidimicrobiales > SZUA-35 > CADEDH01. The sequence continues at coordinate 8,468 of JAOTYQ010000120.1, forward strand.
AACCCGGAGATGGCAGCGGCGAGGTTGCCGAACCCGGCGAAGCTGGCCAGCGGGCCGGTCTGGCCCATCAGACAGCTCGACATCATGACCAGGCCGGGATTGACCTCCTTCAGCGATTCGTAGTCGAGCCCCCAGGAGCGCATGGCCCTCGGCGAGAAGGACTCGCACAGGAGGTCGGCCCACCGGACCAGGTCGAGGACGACCTCGCGGGCCTCGGTCCTGGCCAGATCGAGGGTCATGCCGAGCTTGCCGGTGTTCAGGTTGAGGAACAGCCCGCTGCGCTCGAGGCCGGTGACGCCCTCGACGAAGGGCTGGAGGCCGCGGGTCACCTCTATCTTCGTCGCCGATTCGATTCGGATGACGGTGGCGCCGTAGTCGGCCAGGACCCTGGTGGTGGCGGGCCCGGCCATAGCCCACATGAAGTCGAGCACCTTGACGCCGGCGAGCGGAGGCCCGCTCTCATCGGTGGCCTCGGCTTGCACTCGATCGGCCACCGGTCGGGTTCGGGCCGGATCGGCCAGCACCTCGCCGGTGTGCTCACCGAGGCGTGGGGGCGGACCCAGGGACGCAAGTGGCGTGGAGCTGAACTTGCCGATCGGCCCGTTGAAGGTCACCGGCTCACCGGTGACCGGAACCTCGACCGGTTCCCAGTAGCGGCGGGACGCCAGCTGGGGAGAGTCCACGACCTCGCGGGTGGTGGTGACCGGGGCGATGAGGAGCCGCCGGGTGAGCGCCGCGTCGAGCAGCTCGGCCTTGGTCTTCGTCGCCAGCCACGACAGCAGGCAGTCCTTGGCCTGCTCGAACGTACCGACGTCCTCCTCGCCCTCCTCGACCTGGACGGCGAAGTCCACCCAGTTGCGGTCGCGCAGCCACGCTCCACAGAACCCGTCTTCGTGCACCCACGCCATGAGGCGAGCGGTGAACGGCCCGATCGAGGTTCCGAACAGGAACGCGATCGTCACGTGCCCGTCGGCGCAAGGCCACACCAACCGGATGTCGAACGGCGGCATCTTCACTCCACCCGCCATGCGCTGGATGGTCGGCGCCCCCAGCGGTGCGGCGAGCACCGTCGACTGGGTGGCCTGCAGCAACGACGCCTGGACCGAGATGTCGACGTGCTGCCCCAGACCGCTTCGCCGGCGTTCGAACAAGGCGATCAGGGCTGCGCCGGCAGCGTCGATCGCGGCGTGATGGTAGGCCTGGGGGAGGCTGAGGCGCAGGGGCGCCCGGTCTTCGTCACCGGTCAAGCCCGCATAACCACCGGCGGCCATCATCGTGATCTCGCTGTGGGCGTAGCCGGCCTTCGGCCCACTCTGACCGAAGGCGGTTATCGACACGTGCACCAGGGCCGGGTTGATGGTCGCCAGGTCGTCATGGCCCAAGCCGAGCTCGACCAGCCGGCCCGGCCGATCGGACTCGATCAGCACATCGGCGCCGCGCACGAGGTGGCGCAGTCGGTCACGGTCTGCCTCGGAGCCGTCCAGGTCGAGCACGACCGACCGCTTGCCCCGGTTGTAGGCCCAGTGATCGAGCGACCGCTCAGGATCGACCACATCGCCGACGAAGGGTCCCAGGTGACGAGCGCGCTGGCCACTCGGCGGCTCAACGGCGACCACGTCGGCTCCCAGCTGGGCCAGGATGAGACCAGCGCAATGACCCCGGTCGTCACTCAAATCGAGCACTCGATACGGCGACAGCACCGCCAACTCCCCTCGGTGAAGCGCACACACAGATCCGCCCGTTAGGCTCCTTTGTCGCCACTGCGCTGTCAAGGTGCGGACGGCGCCGGGCCGAGCGGTGTCTCCATCTGACCGGTGACTGGAGGCCCACTACGCTCTAGCCACGAGACCTCAGCCGGAGGGGGCAAGACCGTGACGGGACCGCTGGAAGGGATTCAGGTCATCGAGTGCAACCGGGTTGCGCCGGGATCCTTGTGCACGGTACTTCTCGCCGACATGGGAGCCGAGGTCATCCGGGTCGTCGAACCGGACCGACGCAGGGCCGATCGCACCGCCCCAGACGACGCCTCAGCCGATGCGGGCCGTCGCCGGAGGCGAGCCGGTCAGTGGATCGACCGGAACAAGCGGAGCCTGAGCCTGGATCTGAAGAAGCCCGAGGCCCAGGACGTGTTGCGCCAGCTCGCAACCGGCGCTGACGTGTTCGTCGAAGGCTTCCGTCCTGGCGTGATGGGGCGGCTGGGGGCCAGCTACGAGGAGCTCTCGGCGCTCAACCCACGGCTGGTCTACTGCTCGCTGTCGGGCTTCGGTCAGGACGGCCCGTACCGAGACTTCCCGGCGCACGATCTCAACTACCTGTCGCTGGCCGGCGTCCTCAACCAGCTCGGACCGCCCGATGCGGAGCCGACCATTCCCCTCAACCTGGTGGCCGACTACGCCGGTGCGTCAATGCATGGAGCGCTGGGGATCATGTTCGCCCTGTTCGCCCGGGAGCGGACCGGTCGAGGTCAGCTGGTCGACGTCTCCTACCTCGACGCAACGATCTCGCTGCTGTGCGCTGTGCCGTCGTTCATGGCCTTTCTGGGCGGAGGTCCTGAGCCTCGACGGGGCGTCGGGACCTTCGACGGGAGCCGTCCGTTCTACACGACCTACGAGTGCGCCGACGGCAAGCTGCTGTCGATCGGGTCGACAGAACCCCACCTTTGGCACAACTTCTGCGACGCCGTTGGGCGGCCCGACCTCAAACCAGCCGAGCTCCAGCCGGGCGAGCACAGTCGGGGGCCTCGACCAGAGCAGGTCGAGGCCAAGAAGGAGGTAGCGGCCCTCATGAAGAGCCGCGACCGTGACGAGTGGTACGAGCTGCTCACTGCGGCCGATGTGTGCGTCGGCAAGGTCTACGACCCAGGTGAGGTGTTCCACGACCCCCAGGTGCGACACCGGAACATGGCCCTGGATCTCGATATCGAGGTCGAGGGAGCCGAGCCGGTCCTGAACCCCGGCGTGGCGATCAAGCTGTCGGACACGCCCGGTGGGGTCCGCTTCCCCACCCCGCTAGCAGGGAGCCACACCGACCAGATCCTCGATGAGCTGGGGTTCGACGCCGCCGCCATCGAGAACCTCCGAGCCAGCGGCGCCATCTGAGGGGCGGCGTCCAACCATGATCGAGGTTCACGCCACCACACCCCGGCTCGAAGCGGCCATGGCCCGCTACGGCATCAAAAACTCCACCGCCATCCGAGTCGACAACACGATCTTCTTCAGCGGAATGACCGGGCTCGACCTGGAGACGGGCGCCGCAGTCGAAGGCGGCACTGGGGCCCAGGCCCGCCACTGCCTCGGGATCTTCGCCGAAATCCTCGGCGACCTCGGGCTCTCGCTCGATCACGTCGTGAAGGTCAACGCACAGCTCGCCGACATCGATGACTTCGCCGAGTGGAACGAGGTGTTTCTCGACGTGTTCGACGCTCCGTACCCGTGCCGCACCACAACCGGCGCGCCCCTCGTGGTGGGCGACATCGAGATCGAGATCAGCGCCTCAATCGAGCCTCGACGCTGAGCTTGGTCTCAACCACCCGCGTTGTGGCAGGCGACGGTTGCGACGGACCAGGGTGAAGGATGGAACGGCAGATCGACCGGTTGCTCCAGGTGCGCCGAGAGGACTTCGTTGACCTTCAGGGCATCTTCAGCATCGAACCATGCAGGCGGGACCTGAGGTCCCCAACCTCGTGGTCACCTGCCGAAGCTCGACCGCGGGCGCCAAGCCCGCCCCGCGCTACGCAGGGCGCTTCCGGATCCAACAGCGCAACGACGAGTCGCCCCGAGTCGACCTCGACAACCCCGACGTGACGCTCAACGTCGA
>JAOTYQ010000685.1 GCA_029861725.1 Acidimicrobiia bacterium
CGCTGCGCCATTTCTCGCCTCCATCTCCGAGCAGCCACATCACTGTCTGCTGAAAGGGCAACAGCCCGGGCGCCAATCGCCGGACACGGTGCCCCGGTCGGCTATCTTTGCATATGTAGAGCATGTTTCATAGTCATACACATGTCGAGCTTTTCTTTCCGAATGTAGAGAGACAGGCTCGGACATCTGACCTATTACGGCATCTGACAGGCTGTAAGGACGTCTGCGACGCGAGGGCGTGTTCCTCGCCGATCAACCAGAAGACAAAGGGGAGCTGCATTCACGGAATCTGAAGGCGTTGGTCGGTCTTCCGAATCCCTTGAGGGTGAAGGGGACGAGTGGCTCGTATCCGTGGCGTCCCAGGTTCCTTGCGAAGAGACACACAGCCGGAGAACAGATGATCTCGGTTGGTCTCGCAACTGCCACGAGTCTTGCTGCTTCGATTACGGGTAGTCCGAAGCAGTCGGGTCGACCGGCGACGGTGTCCCACAAGACATCACCGGCAGAGATCCCGATCCGTGTCCGGAGGGGAGCAATCGCAGCAGGGGACCGGGAGTAGTCCTTGAGCGTGAGCTTCGGCTCCGCCAGGCCGAAGCTGAGCGGAAGGCCGAACGGGAGCGAGAGCGCATTGAGTGAGTGGCCGCCCGGATCAAGGTCTTGACCGATCACCAGGAACGGGGCTCGGGGCGCTGGCAGTCCTCGGGCTCCGGCTGGCCTCAGATCGCCACCCGGAGTGGTCGCGCCGCCGAGGTCGCCGGTGATGTCGAGCGTCCTCGTTGTGCCGGTGAGTTGCGATACTTGGCCGGTCGGCGTTGAGGGTTACCGGACGCCACTTGGTCGGCGTGTGCTGATCCGTCAGGGATGCTGGCTTCCCGCTAGCCGGGCTCTGAGATGTGATCGTTCGACGTCGTTCGAGCACAGGTCGATTGCCGTGCGGAATGAGGCTCGGGCAAGCTCGAAGTCGCCAGCTCGTTGTGCGAGCTCAGCGCGGACGGCAGCGACTCGATGGTTGTCGGACAGGAGGTCGCCGAGTTCCGTGAGAAGAGCGAGCCCGGCCCGGGGGCCCTCAGCTTCGCCGACTGCGACGGCTCGGTTGAGTCGTACGATCGCAGACCCGGTCCGTCTCTCGAGGTCGGCGTAGTGGCCTGCGATCGCTGGCCAGTCCGTCGCCTGGGCTGTGGGTGCCCGTGCATGCTCAGCAGCTATGAGGGCTTGAAGTCGGAGTTCCTCGGCGTAGCCCTCGCCTCGTGCGAGCCCGCTGACGAGTCCGAGCCCGGCCCGGATCTCATGGTGGTGCCACAGCGAACGGTCCTGCTCGGCGAGAGTCACCAGGTGACCGTTGCGTTCCCGGGCGTCGCGACGTGAGTGCTGGAGTACCAGCAACGCCAACGTCGCTTGGACCTGTAGGGCGTCGGGCACGAGATCATGCAGGATGGCGGCGAGCCGTACGGCTTCTCCCGAGAGGTCGGCTCGCAAAAGGTCGGGCCCGGCGCCAGGTGCGTACCCAGCAGTGAAGGCAAGGTAGATGGTTCGACAGACCTCGTCCAGCCGCGATCTAAGCTCTTCCTCGACCGGGGCGCCGAGCGGGATGCCGACGAGCACAATCTTCTTCTTCGCTCGGGTCAGGCGCGCTGCCATCGTCGCCGGCGAAACGAGGAATAAGCGAGCGATCTGCTCGGTCGGTGTCCCGATGACGAGGCGGAGGGCGAGCCCAGACCGCGACTCTTGCGGGAGGGCCGGATGACAGCACAACAGGATGAGCTGCAGACGATCGTCGGCCAGCTCATCCAGTGGATCGCCAGGCAACACCCATTCCGGCCTGACCGCCAGCAGCGGCGCCTTGCGCCCGGCGATGGCCTCGGCCCGCAGCCGGCCGACGACCTGCCGATGGGCCGTGGTGTACAGCCAGCCAGCGGGGTTGGCGGGCACCCCATCGGCGGGCCAACGCTGCGCCGCCCGTGCGAAGGCCTCACTCAGGGCGTCCTCGGCCAGATCGAGGCGACGAGTCCGAGACACCAGCAACGACTGCAGCCGGCCCCACTCGGCCCGGTAGATCTCCTCGATGGTCAGTTCAGGGCGTTTCGAGGACCGGTCGGATGTCGATGTCATAGGCGGGAAGGACCCTGCAAAGGTCGGTCACCGTGTCGAGGTCGGGGGCATCAAGAAGGTAGTAACCCCCGATCTGCTCAGCCGCTTCGGCGAATGGACCGTCGGTAATGGTCATTTCGCCGCCACGGGTGCGCAACGTGGTCGCCATCGAGCCGTCCCCCAGCGCCTCCCCGCCCAGGATTTCCACTCCCGGCCGGGCTCCACACGCCTCATCGAAGGCGAGGAACTTGGCCATCCCGGCCTCCTGTTCCGCCGGGGTCAACTCATCCCACGGCGTCATCTCACCGTAGCCGGCAAGCAGAACGAAATACTTCACAGTCAACTCCTCCACCTCAGGGCCGGTGACCACCACCGACATCACCATGACGCGCGGGACCACCCCGAATCGACAACGCCCATCAAGAACCTGCCCGCCAGGACGGTAGGCATATCATGCGTTAAGGCGCGGTCAGGGCAGTCGGTAACGCGACCACCCGGAGCGGCCGCCGGTCGTCGGGCTCCAGCGGGCCGGAGCTCACCACCTGGAGTGACGGCGCCGTCCAGGTGGCCGGTGATGTCGAGCTCAGGTCGTGCCGCACTGCGTAGTGCTGCCGGGGATGATCGCACAGGGTGTTTCCGAGCTGTCGCCGCCGCCGTGCCGCCCGCCAGCTAGGCCTGATCGCTCACGAGAATGTCCGGGTGGGCGGACGGGTCGTGATTGGTTGGCGCCATCTCCGTTGCGGGGTCGCCCTTGACTCGGGTGTGGTGCATGACGCGTGCCTGGGTGGGGTCGTAGGGGCAAGCCCGGTGGAGCACACACCTGTTGTCCCAGATGACAACATCGCCAGGGCTCCAACGATGCTGCAGGACTCGTGGTGGCCGACACGCATCGTCGAGAAGACCGGACAGGAGCCGCGCTGACTCGCCCCGCTCGAGTCCGGGGATACCGAAAGCGTGTCGTCCAATGAACAGCGCCGGTCGCCCGGTCACGGGGTGCACCTTGACGAGGGGCCGCAACGGCGGGTCGTCGACCTCATCTCTGGTCGGTGTCGAGCCGCTCGAGGTCAGCACGGCGAGCGCAACCGCCGTCGACTCCGCTCCCTGGCCGACGAGCGACTGGGAGTGTTGGAGCGAGTGATAGGCGCTGAGCGAAGCGATGTAGAGACGCGTAACGTCGTCGAGAGCGTCGTAG
>JAOTYQ010000686.1 GCA_029861725.1 Acidimicrobiia bacterium
CCCGGAGAGGTTTTGGCGTTCCTGACCGAGCGCCATCTCGCCACGCTCACGGTGCAGCGAGCCGACGGCTCGCCCCAGGTGACTCCGGTAGGGGTGACCTACGAGCCTGGCCGCTGCCTGGCTCGGGTGATCACCTGGTCTGGCGCGTTCAAGGCTCGGTCGGTAGCAGCCCGTCCGAACCAGCAGGTCGCCGTCTGCCAGGTCGACGGCGGACGGTGGCTCACGCTCTACGGCACGGCGACGGTCACCGACGCCGCGGCCCGGGTCGCCGAGGGCGTCGAGCGCTACGGCGAGCGGTACCGGCAACCGAAGGCCCGGGACGACCGCGTGGTGATCGAGATCGACGTCGACCGGCTGATCGGTCGGGCATGACACGACGAGCCGTGAACGGCCCGACCTCGACCACTGGACGAGCAGCAACGAGTGACCGGGGGTGGGCGGCGTGACCGAGCGGCGACGAGTCATCGGCCTGACGGGGGGGATCGGCGTCGGGAAATCGACCGCCGGGGCGGTGCTCGAGGAGCTCGGCGCCGTGGTGATCGACTGCGATCAGCTCGGCCGCGACGTCGCGGCCTCTGACGGTGCCGCCTACCCCGGCATCGTCGAGCGGTTCGGTCCCGGTGTCGTCTCAAAAGACGGCGAGCTCGATCGGGCGGCCCTGGCCACCGTCGTGTTCAACGACCCCCAGGCCCTCAACGATCTGAACGCGATCACCCATCCGGCGATCGACGAAGAGATCGAGCATCGCATCGCCGAGGCCGATCCCTCGGCGCCGGTCGTGCTCGACATGGCGGTCCTGGTCGACTCGAACCTCGGGGCTGGGATCTACAACGAGGTACTCGTCATCGAGGCACCGCTCGAGGCCCGACTCGCCCGATTGCACGATCAGCGGGGAATGGCGCCCGACGACGCGCGGGCCCGGATCGAGAGCCAGGTCTCCGACGAGCAACGGCGCGAGGTCGCCGATCACATCATCGTCAACGATGGCGATCGCGATTCGTTGCGAACTGCATTGACGGAGTGGTGGGAGCGGACCGGCCGTACCTTTCGAGCACGGTAGCGACCCACTCGCTGCGGCGAGAGCGCGGGGCCTCCGTCAAGATTCGGGCCCGGACTGCCGACAACAGGAGCGATGGGGAATTTCCCCCCGAGGTGTATCTCGGGGCTGGCGTCCCGGGTTACCATTGAGTCAATGCCGCTCAACGGTGCGCGGCAACTGGAGCAGAACATCATGCATACCACGACGGACCCAACAATGATGCTGGGTCGGTACTCGCAGGTCGTCACCTCCACCGGCGTGATCAACGGAACGATCCTCGCCGTGGGCGCCAAGGGCATCTCGGTGGCAGTTGAACGCCAGGTCGTCCGCATCTCCCCATCGGACATTCACGGAATCAGCGCCGCTCTCTAGGCTGAAGACCGAGTCCCAGGTCCGGCCGATCGTCGGGCCCCAGCTGCGGTACCACCTGGAAGAACCCGGCGGCAGACGGGGTTCGATCGGGCCGTGGTGTCATATGCTCGTGTCGCGTGGTCCGGTCGCCTGTCGGCCGGGCTTGTCAACGTCGCTGGACCCAGTAGCGTTACTGCTCAGCCGCCCTTTCGAGCGGTGAGAGGGAAACGACGGAGTGACGATGCACGACCTTGAAATCACGTGGCCGGAGGGGCAGGCCAGGTTTTCGCCGGACGACTCGCCGGTCCAGATCGGGCGCTCTCCAGATGCGGCGATCATTCTCACCGAGCCCTCGGTGTCTCGTCGTCACATCGAGTTCATCTGGACCGGATCGGCCTGGAACGCGGCCGACTCGTCGACCCATGGCTCGTTCGATCCGATCGGTGTCCGGCTGGCCCCGAACTGGACGGTCGGGACCAACACGACGATCAGGCTCGGCGGCGTCGAAGGTGTCGAGGTCCGCATCGAGCTGGTGACGACCCGGCCCGAAGGATTCGATCCCCATGTCGGCGCACCCCCTCCCCCCGTGGTGGCCGACCAGCCTCCGGCACCACCGGGGCTCGACGACGTCGCCGGGCTCGACGCACCGCCCCCTCGTCCAGCCTTCGACGCTCCGCCCCCGGCCCCGTCCTTCGACGCTGCGCCGCCGAGCCGGCCCTCGTCATCACCGACGCCGCCGTCGGTGTTCGACGTTCCGCCCCCCTCCGAGGACATCGCCCTCGGCCGCACCGAGCCCCAGGCACCCTCCCCGCACCCACCGCCCTCCTATGACCAACCGCCCGTCGGGGGCGCACCATCCCATGAGGCACCGCCTCCCGGCGCTCCACCGGCACCCGACCAACCCTCGGTCGAGGTTCCGTCTGCGACCGAGATGGCACCCCCGGCCTACGACCCCCCGGCCTACCCACCGCCTCAACCGGCGGAACCATCGGCGTTCGATGCCCCACCATCCCACGACGCGCCACCCCAACCGGCGGAACCATCGGCGTTCGACGCCCCACCATCCCACGACGCGCCACCCCAACCGGCGGAACCATCGGCGTTCGACGCCCCGCCCGGCGACGAGCAACCCCACCACCCGGAAGGCGCCCCGCCCCCCTACGAGCAACCGGCCTACCCGCCCCCGGAAGCGGCACCCTCGGCGTTCGACGCCCCGCCCGGCTATGACCAACCCCAGGAGCCGGGGCCCGGCCAACCACCGGGGTACGACGCACCGGGATCTCCGCCGGGGGGAGCGGTGACGGGCCTGGCGACGACAACCGCCATCAGCGACGCCACGATTCAGCTGTCGATCGACGGTCGGGACTACACCTTTCTGCCGGGAACCGAGGTCACCGTCGGGCGAGATCCGTCCTGCCTCGTCACGGTCGACGAGCGGCACTCACTCGTCTCCCGCCGTCACCTGAAGATCACCTATCGAGATGCCAATTGGTGGATCGAGGACTTCTCGAGCAAGGGCACCTTCATCGACGGGAAGCGGATCTCGTCGGCGTACCGAGCCGAGGGGGCGTTCATGGCCCAGCTCGGCGACGACGACGCTGGCGCCGGCCTGCGGGTGATCACCGCCGGCGAGCATCGAGCGCCCCGCAAGCAAGGCATCGCACTGTTGCTCGCCATCGGCCTGCTCGCCCTGCTCGCCATCGCCGCACTCGCCCTCGCGCTGCGAGGGGGCAACGATCCGGCGACCGAGACCTCGAGTGGAGTGCCAACCCCGGCGGAGACCGCGGCGCAGCCGGTCGAGAACGCCGCCGCCGCCAACCTCACTGCGGCCAAGCAAGCTACCGTCCTCCTGCTCGCCGAAGAAGGCATCGGCTCCGGGTTCTTCGTC
>JAOTYQ010000121.1 GCA_029861725.1 Acidimicrobiia bacterium
GGGTGTCGGCGTCGATATCGTCGCCGGAGAGCACTATCTCCATCGCCCGGCCCCGGCCGACCAGCTGCGGCAGTCGTTGGGTGCCCGTCCCCCCGGGCAAGATCCCGAGGGGCACCTCCATCTGGCACAGCGTGGTCCGCCCCTTGGCCCCGAAGCGCATGTCGCACGACGCCGCGAACTCGCCTCCTCCGCCCCCGACCCGACCGGCGATCTCGCAGATCGAGGGGATCGCCATCGTCCGGTAGCGCTCGCAGAGCCGGTGGAAGCCGTTCAAATCCGACGATCGCTCCGGTTCGGTGTCGATCGGGGCGGCGAGTATCAGCTCCACGTCGTAGTGGGCGATGAAGAAGTCGGGGTTGGCGCTGCGGATCACCACCACCCGGGCGTCGGCTTCGCCCTCGACGTAGTCCGGTAGGCGCTTGAGATCGCGGTACAGGTCGCGGGTGATCAGGTTCACCGGTGGGTTGTCGATGACGGCTTCGACCACCCCGTCGCTCAGCTCCACCGTCATCACGTTGAACCCGTCGCTCGGCATCTCGCCGCTCCTCTCGTCCCGGTCCGGAGGTCGGGAGCCCCGACCGGCGCCCAGTCTGGAACATGTCGTCGGTCACGACCACTCGATGAGCAGACCCTCCACCTGCTGATGGACTCGACCCGCAGTGGCCTAGCCTCGATAGCCCATGCTCGATCACGTCTTCACCGATGCCATTGGTGCGCTGCGCGACGCCCTCGAGTCCGCCATGCTCGAGCGGCAGGCCTTCGAGGAGCGGTTCCAGGCCGATGTGCTGCTGGGCGACGTGTCGTGGGAGACGAGTTATGGCCTGCCGGGGGAGGGATCGCCACCGCGAGTGCAGGCCGACCTCACGCTCGACTGGCCGACGTGGGCCCAGACCGCCTACCGCACCTGGTACCTCGACGAGGAGTTCACCGAGGGGCCACGCATCGAGATCGAGGTCGTCTTTCGGGTCCAACGGCTGGCCGAGGCCCCCGACCCGGCCGTGATCATGAAGGGCCTGCCCACCTCTGCGCCGATGATCGGCAACGAGGAGTTGAGCGGGCTCGGGCCGACCCTGGAGGCGGTTTACGACACCGATCTGAACATCGTCTCCCACGCGGTGGAGATCACGTACACCGGCTCCTACGAGCTCGACGAGAAGACCCTCGAGGACGGCTCCGCCCTCGACGAGCACTTCGGAGCGATGGGCGGATGGATCACCTCGGCCCTGGTCCGTCTGGGTGATCTGCCCTTCTCCTTCCAGCCCGCCATCGATCCCTGACCAGGTCGATCGGTGGGGAGAGGACCGGGTCGCCCGCTGTCGGTTGAGCTGGTCGTCACGCCAGGCCCCGGGTTGGAACCTTGAGGCGCCTCCGGGCCGCCCCTAGTGTTGACGAAGTGAATTCGACCGAACGAACGTTCCGGCTGCCCCGGGCTGAGCCGACGTTGATCCTGCTCGGCTCCGAGGAGCCCGAGGCGCTGAGTCGCCTCGATCGGAGCCTGGCGGCATCGGTCGACGCCATCGATCTCCGGTCCGATGTGTTGTGGGTCGAGGTCGCCGACGGCCGGGCCGTGCTCAACCAGGTGCTCGAGTGCGTGCTGCCCGAGCGCCGAGCTGCGATCCGTATCGCGTTCGCCAAGCCGGCCAGCACACCGGAGGACCTCGTTCACCACGCGCTGATGGCCCCGACGCTCGACGTGGTCGCCGATCGTCTCGAGCAGGAAGAGCTGGCAAGCGAGCCGCTCGACTACGAGATCCGCTACCAGCCGATCGTGCGGCTGACGAACCGGTCGGTGGTGGGCTTCGAGGCGTTGCTGCGGGCCAAGCTCGGCACCGAGACGATCGGGGCCGAGGAGCTGATCGCCCGGGCCACGAAGGGTGGCTGGCTTCCCGAGCTCGATCAGCTCGGACGCCAGCTGGCGATCCGGGGCGTGGGACCGTGGCTCGGGGCGGGTCTGCTGTTCCTCAACATCATGGCCCCGGACGGCACGTTCGACCTGTCGGCCGCCCGCCGCACGATCCGCCATGCCGAGGACATCGGTCTCGAGCCCGACCAGCTCGTGTTCGAGACCGCCGAGCGGAACCGATACGTCGATCTCGACCTGGCGGCGGCTCAGCTCGCCAAGTTGCGGAGCTCGGGCGTCCGGCTGGCCATCGACGACGTTGGCGACGGGTACTCCAGCCTGCGGGTGGCGACCAGCTTCAAGCCCGACGTGTTGAAGCTGGCCGGCGAGCTGATCGCCTCACTGCCGAGTACCGAAGCGGTCGCCATCATCCGGGCGGTCGTCGATCTCGCCCACCGGACCGGTGCCTGGGTGGTGGCGGAGCAGGTCGAGAGCGAGGAACAGGCCCGGGTCCTGCGGTCGCTCGAAGTCGACTGGGGCCAGGGGAACCTCTTCGGTGCCCCCGAGGCCCGAGACGCCGGCTGACGTCGGCCGGCCTTCGGAACGGCGCCTACAGGAAGCTGTTCAGCGGGCGCTGGGGGCGGGGGCCGACGTGCGAGATCACCTCGGCGGCGGCCAACGAACCCAGGCGGCCGGCCTCCGCCAGTGGGAAGCCTCGGGCGAGCCCATAGAGCACACCGGCGGCGTACTGATCGCCGGCCCCGGTCGTGTCGACGACCGGGCCGACGTTCTCGGCCTTGATCTCCACGGTGTCGTCGTCGGTCACGAGCACCGAGCCGTTCTCGCCCCGAGTGAGGCAGCCGAGCCCGACATGGCCCCGGACCCTCTCGATCGCTGTGTCGAAGTCGCACCCGTAGAGAGCTCGCAGCTCGTTCTCGTTCGCGAAGAGCACATCGACCGGGCCTGACACCAGCTCGACGAAGTCCTGGTGGTGCCGCTCGACGCAGAAGGCATCGGAGAGGGTGAGCGCCACCCGGCTCCCCGCCCCGCGGGCAAGCTCCATCGCCAGCCGTATTGCCCGCTTGGCCGAGTCGACGTCCCATAGATAGCCCTCGCAGAAGAGCAGACCCGCCCCCTCGACCGTCGGGGCGGGTATGTCGGCCGGCTCCAGGAGCGAGGAGATCCCCAGGTAGGTGTTCATCGTCCGCTGGGCGTCGGGCGTCACCAGGATGAGGCTCCGCCCGGTCGCCGGCCCCGTCTCGGTCGGGGGCATGTCGAAGGCCACCCCGCTGGCCCGCAGGTCGTGGGCGAAGACCGCTCCGAGCTGGTCCTTGCGAACCTTGCCGATGTACGACGCGGTGCCCCCGAAGCTGGCGATGCCGGCCATCGTGTTGGCCGCCGACCCTCCGGAGGCTTCGATCGCCGGTCCCATCAGGTCGTAGAGCTCATGAGCTCGGGCTTCGTCGATGAGCGCCATCGCTCCCTTCGCCAGGTCCTGGGATTCGAGGAACTCATCGCTCGCCTGGGCGATCACATCGACGATGGCATTGCCGACGCCCACCACGTCAACGGCTTGGTCCTGCATTGCAGCGTCCTCTCCGGTGTTCGAGACGAGGGCGCAACGGTACCCGACATCACCAAGCCCACCTCAAACTCATCGCACGTCTGCGCCGAGGACGCGAATCGGCCGGGGACCAACCCCGGCCGATTCGCTGCTACCTACTCAACCGCTTCGGCTGCCGTTGCCTGGCTCCTATCAGCTGCAACCGCTGGTGCTGCCGCAACTTGGGCAGGCATGACAGCTTCCTGCGCGTTGCATCGTGATACCACACTGCATGCAAATAGGGGCGTCGGGGTCGGCGACGGTGCCCATGTCAGCGACGCCGAGCGAGGCCATCAGATCCTCGGCCGACTCGACCGACGGCGGATCGGCCGGGAGATCGCCTCCCAGCGTCGTGGTGGTCTCGTCGACGCCGGGCAGCGTCTGCTGGGTCCGCTCGCCGGTGGTGAAGATCCCGAGGCTGGTGCGCTCCTCGTAGCTGAGGTACACGACGGCCAGCTTGCGGAACAGGTAGTCCATGATCGACGAGGCGATCCGGATGTCGGGGTCGTCGGTCATACCGGCCGGCTCGAAGCGCATGCCAGTGTAGGTCTCGACGTAGGTGCGCAGCGGCACACCGTACTGGAGGCCGTGGCTCAACGAGATGGCGAGGGCGTCCATGATCCCAGCCAGGGTCGATCCCTGCTTCGACACCCGGAGGAAGACCTCGCCTGGGCGCCCGTCGTCGTACTCGCCGATCGTGACGAACCCCTTGCAGTCGGCGACCCGGAACTCGAAGGTCCGGGACCGCCGGTCCCTGGGCAGCCGCTCCCGCACGGGCTTGTACACGATCTTCGTCTCGACGATCGGCTCGAGCAGCGCCTCGGCGGCAAGGTCGGTCTCGACGCTGTCGTCGCTCTTCTTCGCCATCGACAGCGGTTGGGCCACCTTGCAGTTGTCGCGGTAGATGGCGATGGCTTTGACCCCCATCCTCCAGGCATCGATGTGGAGCTGCTCGACGTCTTCGACGGTCACCTCTTCGGGCATGTTGACCGTCTTCGAGATCGCACCGGAGATGAAGGGCTGGACGGCGGCCATCATCTTGACGTGACCCGTGTAGTGGATCGGGTTGTCGCCCATCGAGCAGGCGAACACGTCGATGTGGGCCGGGTCGAGCCCCGGGGCGCCGAGGATCGTCTTGTTGGTATCGATGTAGGCCGTGATCGCTTCGATCTGGGTGTCGTCGTAGCCGAGCCGGCGCAGCGCCCGGGGCACCGACTGGTTCACGATCGTCATCGTGCCCCCGCCGACCAGCTTCTTCATCTTGCACAGGCCGAGATCGGGCTCGATGCCGGTGGTGTCGCAGTCCATGAGCAGCCCGATCGTTCCGGTGGGAGCCAGCACGGTGGCTTGGGCGTTTCGCACCCCGTGCTCGGCGGCCAGCCCGACCGCCGAGGACCACGCCTCTCGACCGGCCGATGCCAGATCGGCGGGCACGTGGCTGTCGTCGATGTCGGCTGCCGCCGCTTCGTGCTGGGCCAGCACCCGCAGCATCGGCTCGCGGTTCTCCTCGTAGCCCTCGTGAGGCCCCATCCGGGCCGCGGTCCGGGCCGAGGTGTAATAGGCGTGGCCGGTCATGAGCGACGTGATCGATGCAGCCAGCGCCCTGCCTTCGTCGGAGTCGTACGGTAGCCCGAGGTTCATCAGCAGGGCACCGATGTTGGCGTAGCCCAGGCCGAGCTGGCGGAACTTGCGGGAGGTGATGCCGATGCTCTCGGTTGGATAGTCGGCCCTGCCGACCAGGATCTCCTGGGCGGTGAAGAAGAACTCGATGGCGGCCTTGAAGCCCTCGACGTCGAAGTGGTCGTCGTCGTCGAGGAAGGACAGCAGGTTGAGGCTCGCCAGGTTGCAGGCCGAGTTGTCGAGGTGCATGTACTCGCTGCACGGGTTGGAGCCGTTGATCTTCCCGGTGACCGACGAGGTGTGCCAGCGGTTGATCGTCGAGTCGAACTGCATCCCGGGGTCGGCGCACTCCCAGGTGGCCTGGGCGAACTGGCGCATCAGATCGCGGGCCTTGACGGTCGAGATGATCGAGCCGTCGGTGCGGGCGATCAGACTCCAGTCGTCGTCGTTGACGACAGCGTCCATGAACTCATCGGTGACGCGGACGGAGTTGTTGGCGTTCTGGTACTGGATCGAGTGGCTGTCGGCCCCGTCGAGGTCCATGTCGAACCCGGCTTCGCGCAGGACGCGGGCCTTGCGCTCCTCGGTGGCCTTGCACCAGATGAACTCCTCGATGTCGGGGTGGTCCATGTCGAGCATGACCATCTTGGCCGCTCGCCGGGTCTTGCCGCCCGACTTGATCGTGCCGGCCGAGGCGTCGGCACCCCGCATGAAGCTGACCGGGCCCGAGGCGGTGCCGCCGCCTTTGAGTAGCTCCTTGCTGGCGCGGATCCGCGAGAGGTTGATCCCGGCGCCGGAGCCGCCCTTGAAGATGACCCCTTCCTCGACGTACCAGTTGAGGATGGCCTCCATCTTGTCCTCGACGGAGAGGATGAAGCAGGCGGAGGCCTGCTGAGGGACACCCGCGACGCCGATGTTGAACCACACCGGCGAGTTGAAGGCACCTTTCTGGTGGATGATCAGGTACTTCAGCTCGTCGCTGAAGACCTCGGCCTCGCCGGCGGAGAAGTACCCACCTTCGATCCCCCACCGAGTGATCGTGTTGACGACCCGATCGGCGACATCGCGCAGCGACGTCTCCCGCTCGGCGGTGCCGAGCGTTCCCCGAAAGTACTTCTGGGCGAGGATGTTGGTGGCGTTCACCGACCAGAAGGAGGGCACCTCCACTCCGAGCTGCTCGAACGCCACCTCCCCGGTCTTCCAGTTCGAGATGCGGGCGTCCCGCCTCTCCCAGGTGACGGTCTCATACGGATCAACGCCGGCGGCCGTGAAGTAGCGGCGAAGGCCGAGGCCGGTCTGATCGGGTGCCAAGGACATTACTTCTCCCTGTTGATGGTGTTGTCAGTGGTGTTGGTACAAGGGCGGTCGGTCCGCCACCGAGCGTTGAACTGCCTCCGCCTGCGTGCCCGGGTGCCTCGACGCGGCCCGAGGGCTGACCTCGGGGCTGTTCGCTTCGCTGATCCCGGACTCGTTCAACATCGCTCCGTGCATGGTTGCAGTGACCTGTGACGGTCTGACCCGGGCGTGATCCCGAGCTGTGGTGTTCGGACGGAGACGGATCCGGCGCCGTCCCGCCTTCGTTATCTCCAGTATCTCGCAGTGCCGTTGCCGTCGGTTGCCCGAGCAGGGCGGGTCGCCTCGCTCGGACCGCAGATGTGGCCCCTCCGTGCCACCGAGCGAGGGCCGACGCTCGATCCAGCCGCTGCCCGTGCCCCTGATCTGCGCACCCGATACGGGTGACACGTCGCATACCAGCTACCTGCGCAACCACTAGATCTTGTGCCTGCCGCCTGCTCTGTCAGAGAGACGCACAAGATGTGGTGTGTCATTACAACATTGTAATTACATCGGTGTCAACGACGCACCGAAGAAAGATCGGGGTTGTGACGAAGACCAGCTCAGTGCTAACAGGTCGAGGTTCGAATTCGGCGGGTGACGGCGTTTGAAACCGCCTACGGATTCACTTCTCCCCCAAGGGCCTCCCTCAGGTCTGCCCTGTCATACTGATGCGCTGTGCCAGCCTCCGTCACTATCGTTGCCCCACAAGGGCCCGAGAGGCCAGCTTAGGTTTGGCTCGCTGTGGATCAAAAGGGGATGACGCTGTGAATTGGTGGGTATTTCTTGGGGATTGGTGGCCCCAACCCCCCGGTTCCCACGAGGGGTGGACGGGCGAGCACCGCACGTGCTTCGAACCCGATGGGAGCGCGATCAGCCTGGGAAGATCGCGCCTCGTCGTCCTCGGTCCGGCTGCTGGAGCAACCACCTCGACATGATCGCGCTCTACCCCCGCGGATCCGAGGAGCCCTTCGACGCGCTGGAGGCCGTGGCCGCCGAGGACCGGACCCCGCGGACCTCCCGGCCGTGGGTGCTGGCCAACATGATCGCTTCCGCCGACGGCGCTACCGCCATCGAAGGGGTCTCCGGCCCGCTTGGCGGTCCGGCCGATCTCGAGATGTTCACCGCGCTCCGGGCGGTCTGCGACGCGATCCTCGTCGGCGCGTCGACGGTCAGGGAGGAGGACTACCGTCCGCCAAGCGGGGGGCCGGCGGAGGCCCGCGCCGCCCGGTCCGCTCGGGGCCAGGCCACCCGACCCCAACTGGTCGTGGTCACCGCCAGCCTGTCCCTCGATGTCGACCAGCGGCTCTTCGCCGATCCCGAGTACCGGCCGATCATCGCCACGGTCGCCGCTGCGCCCAGCGAGCGCCGCCGAGCCTTGGAAGACGTGGCCGAGGTCATCGAGTGCGGGACCGATCAGGTCGACCTCGGACGGGTGATCGACGAGCTCGGCCACCGCGGGGCCCGAACCGTCCTCGCCGAGGGCGGGCCGTCGCTGAACGCCCAGTTGATCGCCGATGATCTGATCGACGAGTGGAACCTCACGGTGTCGCCGATCCTGGCCGCCGGCTCGTCCCGCCGGCCGGCCCACGGGCCCCAGGTGCCACACCCGGTCGCACCGATGTCGCTCAGCAGGGTCTGGCAAGCCGACGAGCTGTTGTTCTGCCGCTGGGTGAGGGCCTGAGCTTCGCAGTGACGAGCGGAGCGCGCCGTGTGATCAGGGTGTATCTGACCCTGACGCTGCTCTCGACGCTGGCCACGTCGTTCATCTTCGGTGTCAACACGCTGTTCCTCCTCGACGCCGGGCTCAGCAACTCGGGCGCCTTCGCTGCGAACGCCGCCTTCACCGCCGGCCAGGTGATCTTCGAGATCCCAACCGGGGTCGTGGCCGATACCCGGGGCCGCAGAACCTCCTACCTGCTCGGGGCCGGCACGTTGCTCGCAGCGACGTTGCTCTACGTTGCGATGTGGCAGATCGAGGCCCCCTTCTGGGCGTGGGCGCTCTCGTCGATCGTCATCGGCCTCGGATTCACCTTCTTCTCGGGGGCTGTCGAGGCCTGGCTGGTGGACGCGCTGCTCGACCACGACTACGAGGGCGACCTGGAGTCGGTGTTCTCCCGGAGTCAGGTGATCGCCGGCATTGCGATGCTCGTCGGCTCGGTGAGCGGCGGACTCATCGCCCAGTTCACGAACCTCGGCGTGCCGTACCTACTCCGCGCCCTGCTTCTCGTGGCGGTCTTCGCAGTGGCGTTCTTCGAGATGAAGGACGAGGGGTTCACCCCTCATCACGGGCGCGGCCCGATCGACGAGATCCAGACCGTGGTCGGCGCCGCACTCGACGCCGGATGGCGGAACCCGCCGATCCGTTGGCTCATGGTGGCCGCCCCGTTCACCTTCGGCGCCGGGATCTTCGCGTTCTACGCGATGCAGCCGTACCTTCTGGAGCTGTACGGCGACGAGAACGCGTTCGGCATCGCCGGCCTCGCCGCCGCCATCGTGGCAGGAGCCCAGATCGTCGGCGCGCTGCTCGTGCCACGACTCCGGCTGCTGTTCAAGCGACGGACCGATGCGTTGCTCGCCGCCATCGGTGTGAGCGTGCTGGTGCTCATCGCCCTCGGGCTCGTGTCGAACTTCTGGGTTGCGCTGGTGCTGATCTCGATCTGGGGCCTGGCGTTTGCCGCCAGCACGCCCGTCCGCCAGGCCTACGTGAACGGCCTCATCCCCTCCGAGCAACGAGCGACCGTGCTGTCGTTCGACGCACTGATGGGCTCGGCCGGCGGCGTCGTCGCCCAACCGGCCCTCGGCCGGGTGGCCGACGTCTCGGGGTTCGGCGCCGCCTACGGCGTGAGCGGGCTGGTCACGGCGTTGGCGCTGCCCTTCTACGTGCTCGCTCGCCGCGAGCACGCCGTCTCCGACCCGATCGAGGAACCCGCTCCCGAACCCGCCCTCGTCTGAGCGGTACCCCTCGACCCAGAATCACGGTTAACCGCCCGAGGGATCTAGCCTTCGCCGCTGGCTGCTCGCTCGGTGTAGGGAGCCCGCCAGTCTGGTGCCTCGAACGACTCGGCGAAGTAGTCCGTCTCCCGCCAGACGAGGCCGTCCTTGTACTCGAGGATCTGGACCCAGTGGTACGTCTTGCCGTCAGGCCACCGGCCCGTGCCTTCGAGGGTGACGAGCCGCCCGGTGTCGGAGACCTGGACGATGGGCGTCGAGCCGAAGGGCAGCGGGGATGGCGCAGTGATCACCTCCGTCCGCCTCCGTCCGCCCTTCACCTTCATCTCCACGAGGTGTTCGCCTCCGAAGTGGCTGGTGTAGTCCTCGTGGGCAGCGGCCCAGTTCTCATGGCCTCGGAAGACCTCGCCCGACTGTGGGTACGTGCACACGAACTCCGGATGTCGCAGCCGGCCAAGCGCGTCGATGTCCAGCGCCTGGGTCGCTTCCTGGTAGCGGCGGACTCGGTCGCTCATGGGTCCCTCGGCTCGGGCCGTTCCTCTCCACCCTACCGCCTGGTCGACGGCTCCTCCGGCGGATCGATCGCTCGGCTCGCCGCTATACCCCGACCGTCGTGGCCATCTCCGGCGACGTCTCGTCGACTCCGGTACTCTCGGGGCCGAGCATCGTCTCCAAGTG
The DNA here is from genome assembly GCA_029861725.1 of Acidimicrobiia bacterium. Classification (GTDB taxonomy): domain Bacteria; phylum Actinomycetota; class Acidimicrobiia; order Acidimicrobiales; family SZUA-35; genus CADEDH01. The sequence goes on from JAOTYQ010000121.1 coordinate 10,029, forward strand.
CTGCTGGCGACGCCCGACCCGACGGGTCACGACGACCAGCATCGTCAGCAGGGCCATGATGGCCACCACTTCGATCGCCGCTCGACCGATGGCGGCGGTAGCCGCCTCGTGCCTCTGCCCCGCCTCCACCCGCTCCCGATCCCGTAGGTCGGCAGCAACGGTGGCGACCGCCTCGCCGACGAGGTCGGATCGTGCGTCGAGCTCGGCGATGGCGTCGAGCCGGACGAGCTCTTCTTCGGCCTCGATGACCGCCAACCCCGCGTCTACCAACCGCTCGGTCGCATCGGCCACCGCTTCGAGCGATCTCGGCACCTCACCGCCGACCTCGTCGGCGATGAATCCGAGCTCCGCTGCGATCAGGTCGCCCTGGCGGCGCACGCGATCGGCCCGGATGGCCGGATCGGCCGGACCTCCCACCTCGGCGACGAGATCGCGGCCAGCCGACCCGATCGCGGCCACTCGCCCATCGATCTGACGCCAGCGAAGCACGGCGGTTCCGGCTTCGTCGGCGTGAGCGCTGAAGGCCAACCCGAGTGAGGCGCCGATAACGGCGAGCGCGCTGGCGCCCAACACGACGAGGCCGACGAGGTGTCGACCAGCCAAGGCGTCCCATGCAGCGCACAAGCGGGCCATGCTCGATGTCTCGTCGGGTTCGAGACCGTCCTTGAGCTACCGGCCGTGTCCAGCGGGAGCGAAGGCGATCACGACTCCAGCTTGATCAGGCGGACTTCCCGCTCGAAGTCCCCGATGTCGGTGAAGCCCTTGTAGACGCTGGCGAAGCGCAGGCAGGCCACGGGATCGATTGCCCGGAGACGCTCCAGCACCGCCAGGCCAACCCACTCGGAGGTGACCTCGGTACCTTCGAGCCGGGCCGCTTCCTCGACGCCATCGACGAGCGACTCCACGACGTCGGGCTCGATTGGTCGTCCCTTACCGGCCGAGGCCAGCCCGTGGATGATCTTCTCCCGCTCGAACGGCTCCCGCCGTCCCGAGCGCTTCACGACCACGAGGGGGGTGACTTCGCGACGTTCGAAGGTGGTGAACCTCCCTGAGCAGCCGCAACAGGAGCGCCGCCGACGGATGACGGTGCCGTCCTCGACTGCTCTGGAGTCGACCACCTTCGTCTCGTCGTTCCCACAAGCCGGACAGCGCACCCACGAAAAGCTAGCGGGACCACCCCGGCTACCGGTTGGTACCGGCCGGTTGATGGCGGAACGTCATACCAGCATCGCCATCCCGCGCCATCCAACGCCAGGGGCTGCCCATCCGGCCCACGGCTCTCGAACCACACGGCCTTCGAACGGCGCCTACCGGTCGTCTGGGATCACTGCGTCTGGGATCACTGCGGCCGGCACGACGATTCGCTGGCCGATATCGATGCGGTTCGTGCCGCCGTTCGCAGCGATGAGCGCATCGACAATGGGTCGGGGATCGGCGCCGGGCGCCAGCTCGGTGGCCACCGACCAGTAGGTATCGCCCGGCTCGGCGACGACGAGTTGATCCCCGGGGCCGGCCAACGCCTGAACCGGCGCCCGGGAATCGTCCCCCAGTTCGGCCCACGTGGTCGCCGGCGGTGCGCCCTGAGAACTACGCACCGCCAGCAACAAGCCGAACACTACCGCCACAGCCACCGCTATTCCCGCCACAGGGACACCTGTTTGAGACGGCTCGCAGGGCGGAGATGCCACGAGCCGTAGGTGTGAGCGGCTGGCTGTACGCCCGGCTGTGGCGGCAGCTCTCGCTCCGGCACCAGCCCCGCCGCCGGCTCGCCCCGAGGCGACAGTCAGGTCGTGCTCATCGATTGGGTCGAGTAGGGCAACCATGACGATCAGTGTCCTCGTGGGGTGTGACAGTGACGGTGACGTCGCTCGGGGTGAGCGACCACGGCGGCCTTTCGGCCGGTCGTGGCGTCAGCGGCGGTGGCGGTTTCCCCGATCGACGGGGCGGTGCCGGAAGATCGTCTCCAGCCGGTCGAGTGCTACGTCCCAGCTGGAGCGAACGGGTGTTCGGCATCACTATAGGGAGAACACCCGTTCGGGTCAACCGATCAGGCGAACAAACGTTCCCGGTCGACGGGGCCGGCCGAGGGCAGGCCCGGAACGCCTGCGGAGGACCCCCCAGCTCGGCTTTTTCAACCCCCATCGAACACCTGTACGTGATTCCGTGTCATAGTATCGCTCAAACAAACGTTCGGACACGGCGGACGCCCCAGCATGACACGACCAACCAGCCACCGATG
>JAOTYQ010000687.1 GCA_029861725.1 Acidimicrobiia bacterium
TGGCAGCGCCTCCGACGCTTGGACGGGCCCCGTCGCACCCTGCCCGACCGGCTCGCCCTCTACCGGGCGTTCCACACCGTCGGCATCGAGCTCGCCGAGCGCATCGACGACTCCTACGGCACTGGATCCCCACGACACGCTCGCCCGCTCAGCGCTCGCCGCCGGACGGCGAGAGCTCGCCATCGACGTCTTCCGAGCAGCGGACCGTCCCGGCCTCCAGCGAGCCCACCTCCGCCAGCTCTGCCACCAACTGACCGGCACCGACCTGGCCACCACCGACAGCTGAGTCGAATCGCGCTATTCCGGCCGATCGTCGCCGTCAATCCGCCAGGAGCGGCATCACCTGCTCGCTGAACGACTGCATGCGTTCCAACATCTGATCGAGGTCGGTCGCGGTGACGTTGATCATCATCGTGGCGACACCGATTTCGGCCAGAGCGGTGATGTCCTCGGCTCGCTGCTCGGCCGATCCGGTGAAGAGGAGCCGGCCGCCATCACGATGGTCTTGGGCAGTCTCGTCGTGGAAGGCGCAGTTGTAGGCGAGCTCGATCGACGCTGGATCGCGGCCGACCTCGTCGGCTTCGGCGAACAACCTGTCTCGACGAGCGACGAACGTGGAGATCGTGTCCATACGGAACTTCGGATTGCTCCCGAACGGGTACCAACCGTCACCGAGCGCCACCGTTCGGCGGATGGCCGCCATCGACTCGCCGCCGATCCAGATCGGCGGATGTGGTCGCTGCACCGGCTTCGGATCGGCGGCCACATCGGTGAAGTCGATGAACTCGCCGTGGAAGCTGGCCCGGGGCTCTTGCCACAGGGCCTGCATCACGGCGATGTACTCGTCGGTCACACGACCTCGGGCGTCGAAGTCTTCGATGTTCAACGCCTCGAACTCCTCACGCATCCAGCCTGCACCGCAGCCGACGGTCACCCGACCGCCCGACAACTGATCGGTGGTAGCAATCGACTTGGCCATGAACAGAGGATTGCGGTGGGGAACCACCACAACCGACGTCAGCAATCGGATGTCCGTGGTGACTGCCGCCAGCCACGCCAGCAACGTGAACTGCTCCATGCAGTCGGTGCTGCCATCGGCGGTCCAAGCGAACTCTCCGGTCTCGCTGTATGGGTAGTTGGCGGCCACGGTGGCCGGAACCACGATGTGGTCGGCCACCGAGAGCATGCCGTACCCGTAGGTCTCCGCCGCTTCGGCGATCGTCCGGATGTCCCGGGCGTTGGCCAGGGGACCCCGGAATGGCGCGCTGAAACCGAATCGCATGGTCAACCTCTTCCAAGTGTCGGGAGCACATCGGTGGTGAATCCCTCGATCTGGTCGATCTCGTGACCGTAGGGCAAGAGCAGGTGGAGCCCGTCGAAGCCCACGTCGAGGTGGTGGGCCAAGGCGCTGGCGATCTGGTCGGCCGAGCCGACAACGCCGGCTGCCTTCCCCGCCTCCAGCAGCCGCTCGGCGCCGTCGCCCAGGCGGTGGCCGAGGTCGTCGGCGAGCGCCTCGATCTCGGCCGGGGTGTCGGCCAGTGCGGTGAACAGGAACACCGAGCGACGCACCGACGCCGGATCGCGACCGACCTCCTCGCAGTGGCGGTCGAGTACCGCGTGACGGTCCCGGAGCTGATCGAGCGTTCGGCCGAAGACCATGTTCCAGCCGTCGCCCTTCTCGGCGACGATGCGCAGCAGGTTGTCGCCGTGACCGCCGACCCAGATCGGCATCGGTGACTGCACCGGTTTAGGGGCGCAGACCGCCCGTTCCAGCCGGTAGTGCTCACCGGAGTAGTCGGCGTAGGGCTCGGTCCACAACAGCCGGGTCACGTCGATCGCCTCCGACATCTGGCGCTGCCTGACGCCGACGCCGGGGAAGTCATAGCCATAGGCTCGGTACTCTTCCTGCTTCCACCCAGCACCGATGCCGAAATCGACCCGGCCGCCCGACATGGCGTCGATCCCGGCGGCCATCTTCGCCAACAAGCTCGGATGGCGATACGAGTTGCACGTCACCAGCGTGCCCAACCGCAGGGTGGTGGTGGCGGCGGCCAGCGCCGCCAGCAGCGTCCAAGCCTCGTAGCAGTTGCGGTCGACGGCATCGGGGCTCCACAGGAGGTGGTCCGAGAGCCACAACGCGTCCCAATCGGCCGCCTCCGTGGCGGCTGCGATGGTGGCAACCTCCTCATAGGAGAATCCCCACTGGGGTTCGATCTGTAGTGCAACACGGGTCATGCCGCCACCTCCGAACGGTCACGCTACTGGACGAGCCGTTCGGCCGGTTGGGTTCGGGGCCCGCAGGAGCGAGCGGCCCTACCGGCGGTGTTCGGGGACGACTTCGGGGACTTCTGGCTCTGTGCGCGGCGGCTCACGATGGGAACCATGGCAGCCGACGGTGGCAGATCTCGAGATGTGAGGAGCGGGTCGTGACTGGGACGAGAGGTTCGGAGCTCATGGAGGCCAACCGGTCGGTGGCCATCCGATTCATCCATGGGTTCAACGACGACGATTGGGATTCGGTGCGCGCCGTCGTCGCCGACGGTTCGTGTTCGATCACCCTGTAGTCGGCACGGTCGAGGCTGGCCCGGAGCAGAGGTCGATGAAGATGACGAATGTTGGTCCGGGAGCCGATGGGCCAAGGGCCACCGCGGTCGACACCCTGCCTCGCAGCGATGAGCTCGCTCACTGGCGAGGAGCGGGTTGATGCAGACGGTGTGGGGCCTGATCGTCGCTGGGTTGGCGCAGCTGTGTTGGGGCGGGCAGACGATCTCCTGGTTCGCCCCGAACGTGGCCGCCGGGGTCGGTCTAACCGAGTCCGAGGGCGAGGTCGACCCGGTCTACTAGGCCGACAGCCGAGGTGAGCCGCTGTGGGACACCCTGGCACTGTGGCCAATGCTGGTTGCCGGGGTGCCTCTGGTGGTCGATCATGGCGCCTGGCCCTACTTCGGCCTGGTCGGTGGCGGGATGTACACCTACTTCGCCGGGCGGGGCATCGTGACCCGCCCGGTCATCCAGTGGTACGACCATCGGATCGGCGACCGGCGGACGGTGACCGTCGCGCTGGTGGCGCTGGCCGCCTGGGGCGCCATGGCCGTGATTACGAACCATCGCTCGACGGGAGGTCGTCGGCCGAGGTCACGAGCTGACCGGTCTCGAGGGTCCCGCCGTGCTGTTCGATGTCGGCAACCAGGGCATCGGCTATGGCTTGTGAGCCCCCTTTGGCCACCACCCATCCCCTTGCATGGCCGGCGACGAGGATCGTCAGTCCGA
>JAOTYQ010000688.1 GCA_029861725.1 Acidimicrobiia bacterium
ACGAGCAGATCAAGGCCCGCAAGCCGGGGATGATCATGGCGTCGAGCTGCCTCATGGGTCAGACGGGGCCCCTGGCGATGCTGGCCGGGTTCGGCACGATGGCCGCCGCCATCTCCGGCTTCTTCTACCCCGTCGGTTGGACCGACCGGGCGCCGTCCGGCCCGTTCGGGGCCTATACCGACTACACCTCGCCCCGATGGCTGGTCGCCGCGGTGATGGGCGCGCTCGAGCACCACCGGGCGACCGGTGAGGGCCAGTACATCGACCTGTCCCAGTGCGAGGCGGCGCTCCACCTGCTGACCCCCGCCCTCCTCGATGAGATCGTCAACGGTCGCACGTGGGAGCGCAACGGTAACCGTGACCTGGTGTTCGCCCCCCACGGTGTGTACCCGTCGGCCGGCGACGATCGGTGGCTGGCGATCGCCTGCACCTCCGATGAGAACTGGGCGTCCCTCGCGGCCGAGGTCGGCCGGAGCGATCTGGCGACGCTGACAACGGCCGAGCGACACGATCGCCACGACGAGCTCGACGGGCTCCTCGCCGCATGGAGCGCACAGCTCGACGGCGACCAGGCGATGCACCGGCTCCAGGAGCTCGGTATCCCAGCTCACGTCGTCCAGAACTCCGAGGAGCTCGTCGCCGACCCCCAGATGACACATCGGTCCCACTTCGTCGAGGTGCGACACGCCAAGCAGGGCACGACCGTCGTCGAGGGCACACGGATCGTCATGTCGCGGACGCCGGCCGCGGTCACCTACGGTGCACCGACCTTCGGCGAGCACACCTTCGAGATCCTGACCGAAACCCTTGGCTACGACACCGACCGCGTCGCCGAGCTGGCGGCGGCGGAGCTCCTCGAATGAATGGGACCGTCCCGGGCTGGGTCGGCGCTGCTGACAGCGGGCGACGCAGTGGCCACGGACCGTGGCCTTGAGCGAAACTCGTGGCATGGGAACGCGCGAGCTGAATCGCCTTCGGAAGATCGCGTTGGCCCTGCCCGAGGTCACCGAGCGGGCGAGCCACGGCACGCCGTGTTTCTACATTCGGGGCAAGCGGGCCCTGTGCTACTTCCACGACACCGACTTCCACTCCGAGGGCAGCCGTGTTGCGCTCTGGTGTCCGGCACCGGCGGGGGTGCCCGAGGAGCTCGTGGCCGCCGAACCGACGAGGTTCTTCCATCCGACGCCGTCGGCGAGCGGCACGTTCTCGGACTGGCTCGGCGTGTATCTCGACTCGCGAGGCGATGACCGGGTCGACTGGGAGGAGGTGGCGGCAATCATCGAAGACGCCTACCGGACCGTCGCGCCCAAGACGCTGGTCGCCAAGCTGGCAATCAGGGAGTGATCGGCCGGGTGATTGGTTCGGATCCCTTCGGCCCGCCGATCCAACCGCCAATGATCGCCGAGAACGCACCGGCGCTGCCCCCGGCCCGGGCGATCATGAGCGACCCCGGTCGGAACTTGGGGATCGTGCGGCCCGCCGCCTCCGATCCGAGACCCTCCTCGATCCCACCGACCCCCCGTTGCGCCGCATCGCCGTCGAGAACGAGCAGCGGTTCGAGCTCCTCGCGGAACCTGGCCTTCGACCAGCCGGCCTCGGCCAGCACCCGCTGGTGCTCGGGGGTCATGATCAGCATCGCCTCGTTCGGCAGCTTGGGGTGACCGACCGCCAGCAGCTGCGCTGCCAGGGACCGGGTCAGCGACTCCGGGGTTCGGGAATGCTGGTCGATCGCTCCGATCGGACCGTGGCCGGCAAAGAGCGTCACCGCGTCCTGACCAGGTTCGAGCCCGCGCTCGACGCTCAGCGGTTCCCAGCCTGCGGGCAGGTGCTCCTCGTCCTCGGCGAAGCACCAGCCGACTTTCGACGGGGCACCGAGAGCCGAGCGGTCGATGCCGTTCACGCCCGGCCGGCCGCCGCCGACATTGCGGACGACGAGCTGGAGGGCACGGCCGATCGTCGAGTTGGCCCGGTTCCCCTGGCCGAGCGCGTTCTTCCCGCTGTTCATCCCGATCCGGTTCCGGATCGGACCGTTGACGATCAGAACCGGTCCTGAGAACCACAGCGTGCACAGCAGGCCGTGGATGTTGAACTGATCGGTGCACGCGGCCTCGACCGCCGTCAACACCACCGGCAGGTAGTCCGGTCGGCAGCCGGCCATCACCGCATTGACCGCCACCTGCTCGACGGTGGCCTCGACGAGGGCGGGGGGAACCACGGCGACCACCTCGCTGGGGTCGCGAGTCGTTCCGTCGAGCATGCGGAGCACCCGAGCCTCGGTCGGGGTGACGACCGGAAGACCGTCGGACCAGCCGCGGTCGTACATCGCCTCGACTTCGTCCTCGAGGGCGGCGAACTCGATGCGGCGGCTCGTGAGGCTCGAGCCCCCGAAGCGAACCGCCAGCTCGTCGACACGGTCGGGATCGACGGACAACGAGCCGCAGCCGGGTAGGAAGTCACGATCGGTAGCCGGCAGGTCGTCGACCCCGGTGAAGGCCGACCACTGTGCTCGCTCCCACCCGACGATGCGCTCGGTCTCGGTACCGTCTTCGACCCTGATCAGGGTCGGTACGGTCTCGATGTCGTGATGCCAGGAGAACGCCAGGTCGCGGTCGTCGACCGGGTCGGTCCCGGGAGGGAAGAAGGGATTGTCCTGGCTGTAGACGCGAAGCGACGCTCGGTCTGTCAGCGCAGCCAGGACGGGGGCGACCACGACGCAAGTCGGGCAGTCCTCCTTGACCACGGCGATCAGGCCGTCGGGCAGCTCGTTCACCTTTCCGCTCACGCCAGCCGACGCTACACCTCGGGCCTCTCCCTTGTCCGCTCGACGCAGACCCCGGACTACTGTCGGCTGCCATGGCCCCCTCGATCGACATCGGTACCTTCGGCATCTGGACGAGCCTGCTCGACCTCCACCCCACCGGGAGGGTCCGGGAGGTCGTGGCCGAGCTGGACGATCAGGGCTGGGGTGCGCTCTGGCGACCGGAGTCGACCGGGCGTGATCCCTTCATCACCGCTGCGCTGTGGCTCGACGCATGCCCCCGCATGGCGGTGGCCACGGGAATCGCCCAAACCTACGCCCGCCATCCGCTCACGATGGCCGCCGGTGCCCGCACGCTCGACGAAGCGTTCGGTGGCCGGTTCCTCCTCGGGCTCGGTGTGAGTCACGCCCCGATGGTCGAAGGGGTCCGCGGTCTGGACTACTCCCGACCGCTGTCGGACATGGCGGCCTACCTCGACGCCATGGACGCCAGCCAGTTCACCGCCTT
>JAOTYQ010000689.1 GCA_029861725.1 Acidimicrobiia bacterium
CGACGTGTCCTTCCCCCCGTCCTCATCGAGATAGCCCTCGTACTGGCCCCGCCAGACCTTGCCGGGATCGAGGGGCTTCATCGACCGGAAGACCTTCATCACTTCGTCGGCCATGTCCTCGGCCCGATCGGACACGGGTGGCTCCATCGCCAGGAACGCCACGACCTGGAGGAGGTGGTTCTGTACGACATCCCGCAGGGCCCCGACGTCGTCGTAGAACGACCCTCGACCCTCGATGCCGTAGTCCTCGGCCAAGGTCAGGATCACGCGGTCGATGTAGTGGCGGTTCCACAACGGCTCGATCAGGGCGTTGGCGAACCGGAACACGAGGATGTTGAGTACCGGCTCCTTGCCGAGGAAGTGGTCGATCCGGTAGATGCGGTCCTCCGGGTAATGGGCCAGGACGGCCGCGTCGAGCTCGCGAGAGCTGGGCAGGTCTCGTCCGAACGGCTTTTCCAGCACCACGCGACCTCGGTTGAGGCCGACGCCGGCAAGCCCGCCGACCACCGCCCCGAAGACGAAGGGTGGAATGGCCAGATAGCACACCGGGCACTGCGACCCGGCCAGCTTGTCGGCCAGGCGGCGGTAGGTGTCGGGGTCCTGGTAGTCGCCGGCGACGTAGTCGAGCCGGCCCGACAGCCGCGTCCAGACCTCGGGGTCGACGTCGATCTGCTCGTCGAGAGCGGCGCGAGCGCGGGCCCGCAGCTCGGCGAGATCCCAGTCCGAGCGGGCGAGCCCGATGACCGGGAGGTCGAGCGCGCCGTCGGCTTCCAGCCCGTAGAGGGACCGGAACAGTTTGCGGCGGGCGAGATCGCCGGTGATCCCGAACAACACGAGACCGTCGGCTTTGGGGGCGTCGAGCGAGGAGACCATCGGAGCAGTGTGCCCGCTCACGGGCCCGGCACGCGGTCAGCGCCGGCCGATCGCGGACGGCCCCTAGACTCGCGTGGCCGTCGGCGCGGCAGGAAACCGCGGCGACGATCGACCGACCGGCTGGAGGTGACATGACGGCACGAGAGCTCATCGTGTTGGGAACCGCGAGCCAGGCCCCGACCCGCCACCGTCATCACAACAGCTATGCGCTCCGGTGGGACGATCAGCTGCTGCTCTTCGACCCCGGCGAGGGCACCCAGCGGCAATGCATCCTCGCCGGCGTAGTGATCGCCAGGGCCACAGCTGTGTGCGTCACCCACTTCCACGGCGACCACTGCCTCGGGCTGCCGGGCGTGATCCAGCGACGGGCGCTCGACAACCGGGCGACGTCGGTGTCGCTGGGTCCACTCCCGATCCTCTATCCCGGCGAAGGCGAGGCCTACTTCGATCGGCTCCGCACCGCCAGCGTCTTCCACGACACCAGCGACGTGCTGCCCCATCCGCTCGACGAGGACGGCCCGGCGCTCGAGCTCGGGCCGACCGCCCGGCTCTCCGCCCGGCGGCTCGATCATCGGATCCCGACCTTCGGCTACCGGGTCGACGAGCCCGACGGCATCCAGCTCGACCGCGCTGCGCTCGAGGAGCGGGGCATCACCGGTCCCGACGTCGGTCGCCTGATCGCCGACGGGCGGCTGCTGACCGAGAGGGGGATGGTCGAGCTGGAGGAGGTGTCGGGCCCGCGACCCGGACAATCGATGGCGTTCGTGATGGACACCGGCCCGTGCCGAGGGGCCGAGGAGCTGGCTGACGGCGTCGACCTGCTGGTGTGCGAGTCGACGTTCCTCGACCACGAAGCGGAGCTGGCAGCCCGGTACCGACACCTGACAGCCCGGCAGGCGGCGACGCTTGCTCGCGACGCCGGTGCCCGGCGCCTCGTGCTCACCCACTTCTCCGCTCGCCATCGTGACGCGTCGGTCTTCGGCGAGGAGGCCAGAGCGATACACGATGACGTGGTAGTGGCCGACGACCTTCTCACGGTGCCGGTGCCGACGCGCCGTTGATCGCGGCGACGCGAAGCTGGTGGGGGCGACGGCGTCCTGGCTGCGGTCAGACCGACGCAGCGGAGGTAGCGGCGGTGGTCAGGTGGCGGTGGACGGCTGCCACCAGCATCACCCCGGCGCCGGCGATCCCGAGCATCGACAGCACGTGGAACCCGGCCATCGTGAACACGAACCCGGAGGCCAGCGCCCCGGCACCGCTCGCCGTGCTCGTGATGAAGTCGGCGGCACCTTGTGCGGGCACCTGCTCGCCGGCCGGCACGGCCTCGGTGAGCAGCGCACTGGCGGCCACGATCCCGAAGCTCCAGCCGAGGCCGAGCATGAACAGGCCCGGGAACATCAGCAGCGCCGGGGCCTCGCCGGCCAGCGCGGTCATCGCGGTGGCCGCCACCAGACACACCCCGCCGAGCCCGAGCACCGGGATTCGCCCGAATCGATCGGAAGCCCACCCGGCCATCGGGGCGAAGGCGTACATACCGGCCGTGTGGGCCGAGATCACCCACCCGATGATGCCGAGCCCGTGCCCGTGGGCGTCCATGTGCAACGGCGTCATCGCCATGACCATGACCATGACGGCCTGGGCGATAGCCAGGCCGAGCGCGGCCAACCGAGCGTCGGGATGGGCGGCCAGGCTCGAGAAGCCCGACCGGAAGCCGCCGCCTGCTCGGCCGGCCGCCGCCCGCAGGCCCCCGGCGACGACGAGGGGATCGGGTCGGAGCCCCACCCACAGGATCAGACCCGACACAGCGAAGAACACGGTGGCGAACAGGTACCCGCCGACCAGCTCGTCGAGCCCGACCGACTCGGCGACCCGGCCCGCGGGGCCGACCAGAGCCGGACCGGCGACGGCCCCGGCCGTCGAGGCGAACACCACCGAGCTGATCGCCTTGCCCCGATTGGCCGGCTTGGCCAGATCGGCCGCTGCGTACCGGGCCAGATTGGTGGCTCCCTGGCCGACCCCGATCAGGGCGATCCCGAGCAGAAAGCCGACGAGGATCAGCCGCTGACCGCTGACGACCGCCAGCACGCCCCCGAGCGTCGCCGCGACGTAGCCGATCGACAGGCCAGGCCGGCGGCCTCGCCGGTTCATGTACTCGCTTAGGATCGACGCGCTGAACGCGGAGCCGACGGTGACCGCCGCGGTGGACGACCCGGCCCACGTGCCGTCGCCGAGCATGTCCTTGATGAGCAGCGCTGCGACGGCGAAGCCGATCGACATCGCCGCGCGACCGAAGATCGCGCTCGAGAACAGCACGCCGAGCGTCCGACGCTGGATCGCTGCCAGCTCGTCCTCGCTGTACTCGCCGATCGCCTCGTCCGGCCGGTCGAGGA
>JAOTYQ010000690.1 GCA_029861725.1 Acidimicrobiia bacterium
ACCTGCCATTCGAGGTCGGAGCCGACGAGCACGACGCCGACCGCGTGCGCCGGATCCTCGATGGCCATCGAGTGATCATGGCGACGAACGCCCTCGGGCTCCCTTCGGCTGTCGTACCGGTCGGTGTCGTCAACGGGCTGCCGCAGTCCGTTCAGCTCGTCGGTCCCCGTTTCGCCGAGCTCGCCTGCCTGCAGGCTGCCGAGGCCGTCGAGTCCGCGAGCACGCCGATCGATCCCGTGGGCCTCACCGAGCGAAGTCAGACATGTGCCTAGGGGCCCTGGGCGCCTCGAGTTCGGCACCGGGATGCGACCGACTCGTGACCGAGGTCAAGGATCCTTTACAGAAAGCTGAGGGAGCTGCGGGCGCTCAACGGCTGGAGCCAAGCCCACCTGGCCGAGCTCCTCGATGTGAGTCGGCAGACGGTCAACGCCCTGGAGAAAGGGTGCTCGATCCCAGCCTGCCGCTGGCCTTCCGCCTGGCTAACGTGTTCGCCACAACGATCGAGGACCTGTTCACCCCGAGCGACGATGACCTCGGCCGATCGGCCGAGAACCGGGCCCCGATCGACTTACCACCGCCCGGCGGCGTGGCTACTGCGCCCGGCGACGAGATCGAGCGATACGGCGGCGGCTGCGACGATCCGGGAGTACCGGTCGACCCGAGAGGCGTGAGGAGTGGGCTTGTCCTCGCGGTAGTCCCGCATCAGGGCTCGCGCAGGGCCGGCTCGGCGAAAAGCTCCTCACCGCGACGCAAGCGGCGGGCGATGTCGACCACTCGCGACAGCTCGCGCCGGGTCGGCGTGTGGGCGGCGAGGAAGCGAGCGAACGCAGCGAGCGTGAGCCGGCCTTCCTCGGACTCCTCGGGCCAGGCGTGATAATGGCTCACCGTGGCCTCGTAGAGCTGGAACCAGTGGAACCCGGCGTCTTCGATCAACAGCCCGTGACCGAGCGCCGCGATCAGCTCCCCCGGGTCGCCGCCATTCGCCAGGAAGCCGTAGGCGTCCCGGCCGGCATCGTCGACGTGGCCCTGTGCATCCCAACAGGCCGCCAGGTCGGCGAGCGAGCCCACGCTGGACGTGGGCGGACGAGCGGCCGGGACGTTGAGGAACCGATCGAGATACACCTTGAGCGCCGAGTGCACGATTCCCCGCAACAGCTCCGGTGTCGGGTTCCGGAGCGCAGCCTGATGGATGGCGTTGGCGGTGGTGAGGCCGTGATGGACCGAGTTCCAGTCGCGGTGGTCGTTCTGGGTGTGGAAACGGAGAATGCGGAGCATGGCGGCGTGGGCCACGGCCCGGGCGAGCTGCTCGGCCGAGCCGCCGTCGGCTCCGGCCGTTACCAGCGCATCGACGACCTCGACCGGGTCGTCGGCGAGGAGGCGGCCAGCTAGGGCCGCCACCTCCTCGTCGGTCAAGGTGCCCGGGCCGGCGGCCAACGTGGTCTGCTCGACGATCGCGGCCAGGTCATGCGGGTGACGCCATTCCGACAGCTCTTCGTGCCGTGTGGCAGCGGCGGTCTGGTGCACGAGCGTCGGCAGCAGGAGCGGGGCCGAGTCGGATCCCATCAGGTCGACGAGCTCGAAGGCCTTGTTGGTGAAGTCGACGGTGTGACCACCGTCGATGAAGACGTGATCGGTGGTAGCGGCGAACATCATCGACTCGACGTCGGCTCGGGTCGATGTGCCGTCGACGAGCGCGGTGGCCAGTACGCGCTCAGCGGCGTCGCCCGACCGGGTATCGATGAAGCGCCGATACCAGTCGGCTAGTCGGTCGGCACCGACCTCGGTACCCTCGAGCGGGTCGAGGGGGAAGCGCGGTGCGTGCCCTCCGACGTCACCGGCCAGAAACGCCAGCGCCTGGGTCAACGCGAGTGGACGATCCTCGGGCCGCAACCCTGGCAGGACGTTGGCCATGGCGGTCAGCACGGTCATCCCACCGCCCCACCCCCGAGCGCGGTTGCGAGCACCGAACTGGGCACCGACGGCGACGATGTCGGTGAGCGGCTCGTCGAGCTCGATGAGGCCGAGCACCGACTTGGCCATGACCAGCGCAATCTGATCCTCCAGCCCGTCGGCGAGCCTGGCTCGTAGCCGTCCCTTCGCGTCCGGATCGGGCCTCGTTCGCACGTAGACGTCGCCGGCGCGGACCTCGACGTCGTAGGCGGGGGTGTCATCGGCCCAGGGATCCAACGTGCACCCTGACGACAGGTCGAACCGAGCATGATGCCAGTGACAGGTCACCATCCCCGCCTCGACCGTGCCCTGGTGCAACGGGAAACCCAGGTGAGGGCAACGATCCTCGACGGCCCACGCCCGGTCCTCGTGCCAGAACACGACAACCGGGTGACGACCGACCTTGGTCAGGAGCCGACCTTCCGACCGGAGATCGTCCAGGCGGCCAGCGAGCGCTTCCATGTCGACATCGTCGAGCCACGGCATCTATTTGTCAACTGTAGACTTGTGAAATAGGGTGGGTGCTCGTGACGACTGCCGAGGGACTCTCCACCTCCAAGCGCCGGATCGTGGATGCGCTCAAGCGCCGTCCGATGACCGGTCCCGAGTTGGCCTCGACCTTCGGTATCACCACCGAAGCCATTCGGCAGCACCTGGCCTCCCTCGCCGACCACGGCTTGGTTCAGTCGAAGCCCCGAGCGTCGACTGGAGCAGGCCGACCACCGGTGGAGTGGTCGCTGACCGAGCTGGCCCTCGATCTGTTCCCCGACCGACACGCCGACCTCACCGTGTCGTTGATCGAGTCCATACGTGCCGCCACCGGCGATGCCGGCCTCGAGGCTGTGATCGCTCAGCGAACGAGCGATCAGTTGAGGAGCTATCGCCGCTTGCTCCGGGGTATCGACGACAAGGTCGCCGCCCTCGCTGACCTGCGAAGCGACGAAGGATACATGGCCGAGGTGACCGACACCGCCGACGGTGACGGCCGGCTGTTGATCGAGCATCACTGCCCGATCTGCGACGCTGCCGCCGCCTGCCAGGGGCTCTGTCAAGGGGAGCTCGAGCTGTTCCAGGCGGCCCTCGGTCGGTCCGTGGTGGTGACCAGAGAGCAGCATCTGCTCAGCGGCGACGAGCGGTGCGTCTACCGAATCAAGGGGCGACGGCGGTGACGACGGTGGAGTCGACGACCGAGTTCTCGTGGCGCCGGCTTGTCGGGCTCTTCGCTGAGCATCGGTCCCGGGTCGTCGGTGTCGTCGTCCTCGTGCTGGTCAGCGCCGGGCTTGGCGTGGTGAACCCGCT
>JAOTYQ010000122.1 GCA_029861725.1 Acidimicrobiia bacterium
CGAGCTGTCGATCGAGGGCTCGTGGTGGGGCGAGCCGGCCGGTCGGGGGCCGACGGTCGTGCTGCTCCACGAGGGCCTCGGCTCGGTCGCCCAGTGGCGCGACGTGCCGGGCCGGGTCCACGCCGGGACCGGGCTGCCCGTGTTCGCGTTCAACCGGTGGGGCTACGGTCACTCGACGACCGCCCCCGACGGGTTCACGGTGCGGTTCATGCACACCGAGGGCCTCGACATCCTGCCCCGGGTGCTGGTCGGCGCAAGCATCGAGGAATGCGTGCTCGTCGGTCACAGCGACGGCGGCTCGATCTCGCTCATCGCCGCCGGCAGCGGGACGGTCCGACCGCTCGGGGTGCTGGTGATCGCCCCTCACATCTACGTCGAGCCGGAGTGCTCGGCCGGGATCGTTGCGATCGAGAGCCAGCGCGACCGCATCGTCGAGGGCCTCGCCCGGTACCACGCCGACCCGGCCGCCACGTTCGCCGCCTGGAACGACGTGTGGCTCGACCCGGAGTTCCAGGCGTGGGACATCCGGGAGTACCTCCCGTCGATCCCCTGCCCGGTGCTGGCGATCCAGGGGGCCGACGACGAGTACGCCACGCCGGCGATGATCACCGGCATCGACGAGACGGTGCCGAACAGCCGGGGCGCCGTACTGGTGCCCGACTGCGGCCACATCGCCCACCGGCACCAGCCCGACGCGATCGTCGACCACATCGTCGACTTCGTCACTGCGCTCCCGCCGTTGTCCTGACGGCGTTCAGCCCACTGGCCGGCGCGCCGATGGAGTGGCGTGACCGCTGTCGAGACGACGCCGCCGATGACGCCCTACGGCGCCCGATACGTGCCGCCGGCCAACCGGGCCCGTGCCCTGCGAGCGGGGGTGCGCGACGGTCTCCGCACGTTCGGGCGCCTCACCGCAGGGCTCCGCACCGGGCCCGACTACCTGATCATCGGCACCAAGCGGGGCGGGACGACGTCGCTGGCCCGATGGCTGCTCCAGCACCCCGACGTGCGGCCGCTGTTCCCGGCCCGGGAGACCCGCAAGGGCACCTACTACCTCGACGTCAACTATCACCGCGGCCTCGCCTGGTACCGGTCGCACTTCCCAACCCGATTGGCCCGAGAGCTCGCCCAGCAGCGCCAGGGTGGCCCGCTACTAATCGGCGAGGCCACTCCCTATTACCTCTACCATCCCCACGCCGCGATCCGGGCTCGCCAGCTCGCGCCGCGAGCCAAGGTCATCGCCCTGCTCCGCAACCCGGTCGACCGGGCCCACGGTCACTGGGCCGAGCGGGTCCGCCAGGGGGTCGAGCGGCTGCCGTTCGACCAGGCGCTGACGGCCGAACCCGACCGGCTGGCCGGCGAGGAGGCCCGCCTGGTCGCCGACCCCGCCTATGTGAGCTTCGCCCACCAGCATCACTCCTATGTCGACCAGGGGCGCTACGCCCGCGGCCTGGAGCGCTGGTTCGCCGCCTACCCCCGCGATCGGGTGCTCGTGCTCCGCAGCGAGGACCTCTACGCCGATCCCGCCGCGGTGTACGGCGCTGTGCTCGGGTTCCTCGACCTCGACCCCCACGTGCCGGACGAGCTGTCGGGCTGGAACCGCACCACCAACGATCCGGTCGACCCTGCGCTCCGGGAGCGACTGCTGGCCGCGCTCGACCCCGACATCCTGGCGGTGGAGGCGCTGCTCGGCCGGTCGATGGACTGGTCGTGACCTGCCGCCGTCAGAAGGTCCTCTTCATCGGAGGGCTCGGGCGATCGGGTTCGACCCTCGTCGAGAGGCTGCTCAACGAGCTGCCGACCACGTTCGCCGTCGGGGAGACGATCCACCTGTGGGAGCGGGGGGTGCGCAACGGGGAGACGTGCGGGTGCGGCGCCCCCTTCGACGACTGTGCCCACTGGCGAGCGGTCGGCTCGGCGGCCTTCGGCGGCTGGGACCGGGTGGACGCAGACCGGTTGATCGAGCTCCGCTGGGCGGTGGATCGGACCCGGCAGCTCCCGGCGATCACCCTCGCCCACCGGCGGGGCCAACCGGGCGGAGACCAGCGGGACTACCTCGACCACCTCCGACGGGTTCTGCTGGCGGCCGCAGTGGTCGCCGGTAGACCGGACGTGCTACTCGACTCGTCGAAGCATCTGTCGACCGCCGCCCTGCTGGCACTCGACGATGCCCTCGACGTGCGGCTCCTGCACCTCGTGCGCGACCCGCGGGGCGTGGCCTACTCCTGGACGAAGCACGTGGCCCGACCCGAGACCGACGGCGAGGTCATGCCGACCTACGATCCGGCCCGAACCGCGGCTCGGTGGGTCACCGACAACCTCGGCTTCGAGGCGCTCGGCCGGTGGGTCCCGACGCTCCGCCTCCGCTACGAGGACGTGTTGACCGATCCTCGGGCCGCCCTGGCAGCGATCGGTCGGTTCGTCGGCATCGACGTACGCGGCCTCGATCTCGGCTTCATCGAAGGCTGCAGCGCGAGGCTGGCCACGCCGATGCACTCGGTGGCGGGCAACCCGCTCCGCTTCGGCGGCGACGACGTCACGCTCCGACTCGACGATGCCTGGGTGACCGAGCTCGGCTGCGGTCGACGGCGGCTGGTCACCTCGCTGACCGCCCCGCTGCTCGTTCGCTATGGCTATCCGATCCGACCGGCCGTCAGCGGTCGACGACGACCCGACCGTTGCGGCAGGTGACGCCCTCGGCCGCCAACCGGCGGGCGTGCTCGTCGGGGTCGTGGGGAATGAGGCGGCCGCTGGCGGTGACGACCCGCCACCACGGCAAGCCGCCGACCCGGCTCAGTATGTTGCCGACGGCCCGAGCGGCTCCCGGGTACCCAGCCTCGGCCGCGACGTCACCGTAGCTCAAGACGTCGCCCGGGACGGTGGCGGTCAACACGGCCACTACCGCGTCCTCGAAGCCGGCCCGTTCCGTCACCCGCTCTGGCGGTCGGCCCACCAGGCGTCGAGGCGGGCCAGCAGCTCGGTGTCGTCCAGCTCGCCCTCGGACCGCTTGAGCCCGAGGAGGAAGGCGAGGGCGGCGCCGACGTCGGGACCCGGGTCGAGACCGAGATGGGCCATCACCGCCTGACCGTCCAGCTGGGGCCGCTCGGCCGCCTCCCGGTCCTCCCGGGCGAGGCGAACGATCCGCTCCTCCATCTCGTCGATCTGACGCTGGAGCCGGTCGGCCTTGGCCTTGTTGCGGGTCGTGCAGTCGCAGCGGACGAGCTCGTTGAGCTGGCCGAGGAGGTGGCCGGCGTCGCGGGCGTAGCGCCGGACCGCCGAGTCGGACCATCCGTCGGCGTAGCCCTTGAACCGGCCGGAGAGCCGCACCAGCTCGGTGACGTCCTTGACGATCGTCCGGTCGTAGCCCAGCTCCCGGAGCCGGGCCCTCGTGATCTTCGCCCCGACGGCCTCGTGGTGGCGGAACGTCACCCCACCGTGCTCGTAGGACCGGGTGGCGGGCTTGCCGATGTCGTGGAACAGGGCCGACAGTCTCAGCGTCAGGTCGGGACTGGTTTTGGCGGTGACCGCGATCGTGTGGGCCAGCACGTCCTTGTGGCGGTGGATCGGGTCCTGCTCGAGACGGAGCGCCGGCAGCTCGGGCACGACCTCGGCGGCAACCGCGGAATCGCACAGCGACCACAGACCGTCGGTCGGATCGTCGGCCAGCAGCACATCGGACAGCAGCTCTCGGCGCTCGTCGACACCGCGGTCGCTGACGACCGGTAGCAGGCGGCGAGCGTCGTTCGCCGTCAGCTGGGGAAGGTCCTCGGGGGCATCGGAGTGATCGTGGTCAACGGTCATCGCCCTTCCACGGTAACGCCCGGAGCGGCCCTCGGGGGTCGGTTCAGGGCTCCTCGACCCCAGGGGGGCCGGGACGGTCGATCACCAGATCGTTGACCAGGTCCCGGCTCGACAGGCCGACGTGCAGACGACGGGGCCGGCCATCGTCGACCCACACCCCTGCGGTCGGGTCCCAGCGGTGGAAGGCCCGGACTGGCACCTCGAGCCTGGCCTCGACGGTCTCCCCCGGGTCCGGCCGGACCACGGCGAAGGCGGCGAGGGCCCGCACCGGGCGGGCTGGTCCGTCGCTGACGCCGGCCGCGGGCTCGTCGGGTCCGGCCAGGTAGCCCTGCACGACGCACTTGCCGGCCCGCTGACCGATGTTGGTCACCGGGACGGTCACCGCCACCGAGCGCCGAGCGGCGGGATCGGCCACGGTCGGCGATCCCAACTCGAAGGTCGTGTAGCCGAGGCCGAAGCCGAACGGGAACCGGGGCTCGACGCCGTTGCGGTCATAGGAGCGATAGCCGATCAGCAGGCCCTCGTCGTAGGGCAGTGTCGCCCCCGATCGCGGCGGTCCCGGCTCTGGGATCGGGAGCTCGAAAGGGGTGTCGGCCAGGCGCCGGGGCCACGACACCGGCAACCGGCCGCCAGGCTCGGACCGGCCGACGAGCACATCGGCCAGCGCGGCACCGAGCTCCTGGCCTGGATACCAGGCCATCACCACCGCCGCCGGCTCGTCGATCCAGTCGAGGTCGACCGGGCCGCCCGCGTTGATGACCACCACCGTCCTGGGGTTCGCCGCCGCCACCCTTCGCACGAGCTCGTCCTGCCGCCCGGGCAGCTCGAGGCTCGATCGGTCGTGGCCTTCGGTCTCCCACTCGTTGGTGAGCCCGACGACCACGACCGCAGCGTCGGCCGCTGCCGCGGCCAGCACCGCTTCATCGAACAGTGCGTCGTCGTCCATCGGTGGACGATGGCCGAAGCGGAGGCCCCGCAGCCGGGCGCCGTCGCTCGGGGCCCACTCGACGACCACCTCGGCCGTCGTGCCCGCCTCCAGCTTGACCTCACCGACCACCTCGGCGCTGGCGTGCTGGAAGAACCCGTCGCCGGGGCGGGGCGCAGTCCAATTGTCGACCACGAGCTCCCCGTTCACGATCACCCGAGACCGGCCGACCGCCAGGACCCCGAACGAGTGGCGCCCGGTGACGTCGATCGTCAGGTGACCGGTCCATCGCTGGGCGACCTCGCCGGGAGGCCGGGCGCCCTGGGCGAATGCCCCGATCGACCGCGTCGCCACGGATCGGACCGGGTCACCGGCAAGCTCGACGCTGTCGAACTGGTCGAGGCGGATCGGCCGCTCGGGATCACCGGCGAGCTGGGGGTGATCGATCGCCGTCCACGTCCCCGGCGGAATCGGCGGCAGGTAGCGATGCGACGAGCACCCCCGGTGCAGCGAGACGGTCGATTGGCCGAACGCCTCGGCGATCCCGTCGAGTGGAGTGACGATCCGATGGGCCGGCACCTGGGCCGAGCCACCGCCCTGGATGACGGGGTCGATCGCGTTGGGACCGATCACGGTCACCGATGCGAGGTCGGTGGGCAGAGGCAGTGAGCCGTCGTTGGTCAGCAGGACCATGCCGTCGGCCGCCGCCCGCCGGGCGAGCTGTCGGTCCTCCGGGAGCTCGATCGACCGCTCCGGCTCGTCATCCACCCGATTGATCCGACCGGCTCGGGCGGCGAGCTGGAGCACCCGGCTCGCTCGCTCGTCGACGACGCTCTCCGGGACCTCACCGTCGGCAACCGCGTCGAGGAGGTGGCGACCGAGGGCGAACGGCGGGCCCGGCATCTCGAGATCGAGCCCAGCCAGCACCGGCCGGGAGCGATGATGGGTTGCGCCCCAGTCCGACATGACGAGACCGTCGAAGCCCCACTCGACGCGGAGCACGGTGGTCAGCAGCCACTCGTGCTCGGTGCAGTGGGTGCCGTTCAGCATCGGGTAGGACGCCATGACCGACCACACACCGGCGTCGACCACCGCATCGAAGGGCGCGAGGTAGATCTCCCGCAGCACCGTCTCGTCGACCTCGGACGAGACGGTCATCCGGGCATACTCGACGTCGTTGGCGACGAAGTGCTTCGCGCAGGCGCCGACCCCTTCGCTCTGAACCCCTGCGACGTAAGCGACGGCGAGCTGGGCGGTGAGGTAGGGGTCCTCGCCGAACGACTCGAAGTTGCGGCCGCCGAGCGGGTGGCGAGCGAGGTTGATGGTGGGCGCCAGCAGCACGTGGGATCCCTTCCGCCGGGTCTCCCGACCGAGCAGGGCGCCGGCCTCGATCACCAGGTCGCGATCGAAGGTGGCCCCGAGCCCGATCGCGGCCGGTAGGCACAACGCCCGAGCGCCGGTCGTCGAGTCGCCCCTGGCACCGTTCGGCCCGTCGGTGACCTTGACCGAGCCGATCCCGAGCCGCTCGATCGCCGCCGTGCGCCACACGTCTCGACCGGACAGCAGGCTGACCTTCTCCTCGAGGGTGAGGGCGGCGAGGAGTGACGGTGTGGCGTCGGCGCTCATCATTGCTTTCTAGCTGTTTTCAGGTGGTCGGCCGACGGGATAATCCGCGACTCGGCCCTGCGTTCGATCGTCTTGCAGTACGGAGGCAGTCACTCACCAACCACCAATGTGGTCCTCGTAGCGCAGACGACGCTCGACTTCGCCTAACTCGACTGGTTCGACGAACGATGAAACGCCTGGTACCCGCCTTGCTCGCCGGTGGCCTACTCGTCCTGTTCGGGACGCTGCTCGGACAGATCGGGCTGCTGTCGATCTCCGGCCCTTCGCTCCCCCGCTTCACCGATGTCGAGGTCGACGTCTCGCTTCCCGAGGAAGCGAGGATCGTCGCCATCGAGCCGATCTCGCTCGATTGCCGGGCCCGGGTCCACGCTCTGGTTCCGGTCGTCGGTACAAGGGAACACGAGGCGTTCGGCGCGGTCTACCGGACCGATCGGGTCACGCTCGACGCGATCGGCGACGTCGACACCTGCGTCGACGGGAACTCCGCCAGGATCGAGCACCATCGTGACGGGACGACGGAGGTGATCATCCCCGGCGAGTCGATCGTGTTCGTCCGGCCCCGGGTCGACACGGTGGCCACCGGCGACTCGCTCACCGTGTCGCGAGGCCTGATCGGGAAGCTGACCGATGCGTTCCCGTGGGTCGACGACAACCTCGGGCTCACCCCGCTCGCCTACGCCTATGCCCAGAACGTGATCGGCAGCAGCCAGTGCATGCAGACCGCCTACACCGTGACCGAGCGCATGCTGGTCGACGCCTACCGCCAGCAGTTCATCGAGCAGGGCGTCGATCCCGCTGCCCTTACCGTGCACATCGACGGCGAGCCGCTGTTCGCCGAGCCGGCCGTGCTCGACATGGCCGGCGTGGACCTCCGGGTCGGCGACGGTGAGGTGCGGTGCGTGGCCAGCGATGACCTCGGCGGGGTGTCCCGCTCCAGCGATCTCTAGGTCCGGACGACGCCGGTCGTCGGGTCGGGTCGTAGCGTGGTGAGGATGGACGCCCGAGACGATGTGGAGGTCAACGACACGCTGGTCATCCCCGCCGCCGAGCTGACATGGCGCTTCTCCCCCTCGGGCGGTCCTGGAGGGCAGCACGCGAACACCTCGAACACCCGAGCCGAGGTCGTGTTCGACATCGCCGCCTCGGCCGTGCTGACCGACGCCCAGCGGCGCCGTCTCCTCGGCCGTTTCGGCCCGCGCCTCTCGATCAGCGTCGACGACACCCGATCGCAGACCAGGAACCGGCAGCTGGCCCGGGAGCGGCTCGCCGCCCGCCTGGCCGAGGCCCTACGGCCGGCCAAGCCCCGGCGGGCGACCAAGCCGAGCCGGGGGGCGAAGGAGCGCCGGCTCCAGGAGAAGCGGCGCCGTTCGCAGCTAAAGGCCAACCGCCGTCGCCGCGACGGCGACGACTAGTCGGGTCCCCTCGTCGTGACCCCTCCCGCCGAACTTTGCTGTGTCAGCCCCCACAGAGGGGGATGGGACAACACAGTTCGCCGAACCGCACGACGAGCCCCTCCCAGGAGCGATCAGCCGGCACCGGTTCCGCCGCCGTCTCCGCCCACCTCGCCGGCATCGGCAGCAGGCCGTTCGATGGTGTAGGTGCCGCCCTCGGTGATGTCGAGGGTGCCGGCGGAGTCAGCGATGGGATTGCCGTCGCAGTCGGTGGCCTCCACCACGGCACCGCCCGGCGGCAGGTTGACGGTTGCCGAGCCTCCGGACGGGATTCGCTCTCCGGTTGGGAGCTCGTTGAGCCCCACCTGACCCGAGCCCGAGGGATTGATGGCCAGCGTGCACACGTCGACGTCGGTGATGTTCTCCCACACCGTGGGGATGACCGGGACCGGCTCCTCGGTCAGCACGATGCCCTCAGCGAAGATCAGCTGGCCGTTGAGGAAGAAGCCGAGCTCGTAGAGGCCGGCGTCGAGCCCGGTCTCGTCGTCGATCGCGCACATCCAGAAGTTGCTTCCCTCCTCGCCGAACTCCCAGGCCTGCTCGACGAGGCTGTAGTCGTCGATCAGTGTGCCGTTGTACCACCAGATCCCGTCCCACTCGACGCCATCGGGAATGCCAGCCCAGTCGACGAACAGGCACAGCTCGGTGATCCCATCGGCCGCGGTGCGGACGATCTCGGCCGGGCTGTCATCGGTCTGTCCGATGCTGAACCGGGGCCGGGACATCGTTACCGCCGCCGGGTCGACCACGACGGCAGGGCCCGCTTGGACTACCGCTCGAACCGGAGCCTCGCGGGCCTCGTCGATCAGCTCCCGGGCGAGGTTGATCGGCCGGATGCCGTTGAGGAACCCGCCGATCGGGACGCAGTTGTCGCTGTCGTCGACCTCGCCATCACTGTTGGTGTCGGCCAGCGGGCGGCAATCGACAGCCGGTCCGCTCTCGCTCGCCCGGGCCTTGGTCGGGATGCCGATCAGTTGCCCGTCGGTGTCGACGGCCGCGCCGCCACTGTTGCCGCCGGCGATCGTCGCGTCGGTCTTGATCAGCGCCCGGTCGCCGATCCCGGCCTGCGCGGTGAAGCCGCTGACCGAGCCGTTGGTGAACGTGATCGTCTCGCCCCCGATCTCCGGATAGCCGAGGATCCTGACGTTGTCGCCGATGGCGAGCTGGTCGCTGTCACCCAGGGCCAGGGCCGGGAAGGAGGCCGGGGTCGGTCGGTTGGGATCCAGAGCTCGGGAGACGCGGACGACGGCCAGGTCGAGCTCGGAGTCGATCACCAGCAGATCGGCCCGGTACAGGACCTCGGGTGGCCGACCCGCATCGGCGGTGACCGCTACCCCGAGCGAGGTGAAGTCGCACACGGCGTCGCTGGTGACCACGTGGGCGTTGGTGAGAATCAGCCCGTCGCCCGACACGAAGGTGCCCGAGCCCGAGCACATCGGCTGGCCGTCCGAGTCGAGACCGAGGATCTGGACGGTGGCCTGGGCGAGCTCGTCGACGGTCGGGTTGACGATCGGCCCGCCGGGACCGCCGAAGGCGCCGGTCTCGCCGTCGCCTCCCGACCGCAGCCGGGCCACGAACCAGATGCCGGCGACGATCAGGACCAGGAAGGCGCCGACCTTGGCGATCGTCGACCAGTTCAGACCGGGCTCAGCCGGCTGCTCGAGGCGGCGGATGTAGGGGCGGGACTCGACCGACTCGTAGTCGCTGACCGAGTCGAGCTGGACCTCGAAGGTGTTGCGGCCACCACCGGGCGGGCGGCCAGGCACGACCACCGGTACCGGCCCGGTCGTCGCGGGCGGGGGGCGATCAACGACCGGCATCCGCACCGTCGGCTCGCCCTCGGCAGCGTCGCCGAGGATCGGCCCCTGGGCCGGGCCTTGTCCGTCCGGCCGCCAGTGCCCGACGGACGGGCGTCGGCGGGGCCGGGTCGAGGATGCTCGTCGTCTCGGTTCGTCGTTGGTCACAACTGCCTCGGCTCAGGTGCCGACAAGGGTACCGGCCACCTGAAGAGCCCCGGTAACGGCTCGGAGCGAGGTGGTTGTCGTCGCCGTCACCGGGACGAAGCACTCGCCGTCGGCCCACAGGTCGGTGGCGGCCCGGATCTCGATGTGCCGGCCCCGGAGCGTCGTGACCGCCGGGTGGTCGATGTGGCGGCCGGTGAAGACGGTCGGGAGCACCATCGCCAGTTCACGCCTGGTCGTTGGTCCGACGACGGTGACGTCGAGCACTCCGTCGCTGGGAACGGCGAGAGGGCAGATCGCCATGCCCCCTCCGAAGTAGCGGGTGTTACCGACGGCGAACAGGGTGGCGGACAGGTCGTGCGTCGTGCCGTCGACGGTGAGCTCCAGGTCGATCGACCGGAGCCGGGCCAGCTCGACGAACGTGGCGATCGTATAGCGCTGCTGGCCCTTCGGGAACCGGAGGTCGTTGGCCCTGGCGTTGACCCGGCCCGAGAATCCGCCGGTGACCACGCTGGCGGCCCACCGTCCGTCGGTCGTCGCGATCGCGTCGATAGCTGTCGGCTCGGCCAGCGCCGCCTCGACTGCGGCCTCGATCCGGCTGGGGAGGCCGAGGGCGCGGGCGAAATCGTTGCCGGTGCCGACCGGGACGATGCCAACGGCAACATCGCTTCCGGCGATCGCCGGTAGGGCATGATGGAGCAGGCCATCTCCCCCGGCGATGACCAGGCGGGTGACGTCTTCGTGACGGGCTTCGGCGATGGTGGTCGCGACCAGGTCGGTTGCGGGAGGGCGCAGCTCGACCACCTCGTGCCCGTGGGCTCGGAGGCAGTGGCGGATCTCGTCGTCGGCCGCGGCCCGTCGTCTGCCGTCCACAGCGGGATTCAGGAGCAGGTGAACGATGCCCATGGGAACCGTGACGGTAGCGGACACACCGACCCCCAGCGCGATGTGGGGTGTGGCCCCTATTTACCCGTTGGGCAAAACCCCGAAAGATGGCCCCATGTCGGAGCGCCGGTACCGCGACCGCCCGCTTCGAGCCACCAGAGCCAGGCAGTGACATGACCACGATCGAGATCCCGCTCAACGACATCCGACGAAGCCAAGACCTGGGGCGCCAGCCGGTGGCCAGGGCGACCACAGGGTCGAGCGTTGGCCCCGGTGGTCGATCCTTCGACCAGCTCTACACCGAGAAGTACGAGCAGATGGTGCGCCTCGCCTGCTGCCTCGTCGACCTGCGCCCGGTGGCCGAAGACGTCGTCCAGGACTCGTTCCGCCAGCTCTGGCAGCGGTGGGACTCGGTGACCAACCCCTGCAGCTACCTCCGCACCTCGGTCGTCAACGGCTGCCACAACGAGCTCCGCCGACGGCGGGTGCGGCGCGACGCCTGGCACAAGCTGGTCGACCGGCCCGACGAGGACCCCCACTACCTCGCCGATGCGCTGGCCGACATCTGCGAGCAGCGGCGCAAGGCCCTGGTGCTGCGGTTCTACGGCGGCAGGACGATGAACGAGATCGCCGAGGCGATGAAGATCCCGACCGGTACGGCGAAGAGCCTCATCCACCGCGGTCTCGCCGATCTACGGGGCGCCCTCAACTAGCGGGTGCCCCAGCGCTCGGGGCGGCGGATTCGCGGGGTTTCGGCTCGCGGCGGGCCGAAACCCCGCCAAGGTCTGTGCCGCCCCGGGTCTTCGGGTGAGCCATATCGGCGAGAACAGCTAGCGCCGGTGCGGGTACCCTTTGCGCTCGCGCCCCGATGATCCCATCGAGCGCCACCCAGCCCTCGTAGCTCAGTGGATAGAGCGTCGGTTTCCTAAACCGTGCGTCGTAGGTTCGATTCCTACCGGGGGCGCCCTGTTAGTCCGCTTGTGGAGCGGGTTCTGGCTGGTCAGCGGGTCGGCGCTGATTGACCGCCGTTACACGCTGAGGGCCGGGTCTGGCCGCCGTCTGTGGGATGGGTGTGGGATGAGTGTGGGATGGGAGTGGGCGTGGGAGTTGCGCTGGCGGCCCGTCGTTGACGGTCGTCAACGACCATCGGACTCGTCCGCGTCACGGGTCGCCTCGGCTGGCGTAGTTGCGACAGCCTTGACGAGGTCCAGGAAGTCGACGGGATTGGTGGTGGCACCGCTATCCCATGCCTCGTTGAACGAATCGGCATCAACCCCAGCGCGGAGTCGCTGAACGTGCCCCGACAGCTCAGCCGCTCTCGGTGCCGTTAAGACGACGCCCAACTCTGATCGCATCGCGGCAGCTGCGCTCAGGAGTGAGATCCGGCTAGACGGCGATGCGGCTGTGATCTCGGCAGCCGTCTCGATGGTGAGCATTAGGGCATAGGGATCGTTGGTGGCGGCCACGATGTTGGCTGCCTCCTGAAGTTCGGCTCCGGC
>JAOTYQ010000123.1 GCA_029861725.1 Acidimicrobiia bacterium
CGACCACCTGTACGGGGCGGAGCACATCTCCCGCAACACCGGCGCCACCGTGATCGGCAGCTACGAGACGGTCCGGATACTCGAGGCGCAGGGAGTCCCTCTCGACCAGATGATCTGCGTGGCCGGCGGCGAGACCATCGAGCTCGGTGGCGGGATCACGGTGTCGGTCTACCCGTCGCAGCACTCCTGCGTCTGGTCGCACGCCGAGATGGAACAGCCCGACGCGGTCTGCATCGGCGATCTCGACGTCACCCACCAGGAGCGCCTTGGCCGAATGGCCAAGCTCGTGGACTACATCGCGACGCTCGGGCCGGAGGTCTCGGCCCACCTCGCGGCCTCCTCGCAGGGTGACCGGGGCGACGGCGGAGCGCTCGTGTACGACTTCGACACCCCGGACGGCCGGATCTTCTACCAGGACACGTCCGGGCACTGGTCGGGCATCCTCCACGACCTGCGGCCCGATGTCGCGATCCTGGCCGCCGCCGGTCGGGGCAACATCGATGGCGAGCCGATCCAAGGCTCGCTCGCCCAGTTCGTGGCCCGCCAGGTCGATCTGCTGCGTCCTGACAAGGTCGTGCTCTGCCACCACGACAACTGGCTGCCCGGCTTCTCGGTCGACACCGACACAGAGCCCATCATCGCCGCCGTCAAGCAGGCCAGGGCCAAAACCACCGTGATCGAGCTCGGTTATCTCGACGCGACTCCTCTCTTCGACTGAGCCGAAGCCGCGGGGGCTTCACCGCGACAGTCCTCTCTTCGGCTGAGTCCGAGCCTCTTCGACATGAGCACCAGTGGCCCGTGGGCCCGGTCGGCGGTCGTCAGATCGTGAAGGCCAGGTTCTTCACCACCCGCTCGGCGAGCGCCAGATCGCCGCTGAAGTCGATGTCGCCCAGCCGGTTCGACAGGTTAGACGCACGGCCCCCGGCCAGCCGCATGAACAGGCTCGACGACATGGCGATCGTCGCCGTCGCCGGCTCCGACAGCTCGTCGACCACCTTGGCCCGGCCGTGTACCACGACATGGATCGTCCGCTTGACCGGCCCCGTGAGCTCGATCGTGACCGAGCTGCCGTCTTCGGCAGCCGCCTTCTTGCCGATGATGTAGCCGAGCGCCCGGACCACCTCGTCGACCGAGGCCCGAGCGCACGGTCCGCTCTCGTGGCCAGGCCGGCCGAGGCCCTCCCTGATGTCCTGCTCGTGCATCCAGCAGTCGAAGACCCGGATCTGCATGAACCGCCAGTACGGTGCCGGGCCGGTCGGCGTCTCCGTCTCGGCCTCGAACTCCTTCTGCGTCATCGCTTCGAGCGTTCGGAGACGGCTGGCGGTGACGCGCCGGAAGCGGTCGAGGAGAGCCGCAGGTGCGAGGTGGGAGAGCGACTCGATCCACGTCTCGTTGAACGCGCCGATCTCGTTGTGGACGTGGCTGAGGGACTCGACATCTACCTTCGTGTACGGAAGCTCGTAGCCCTCCAGCATCGACTCGGTGCCGATGATGTGGGCGTAGACGTCGAACACGACCCATCCGGGGAGTGAGGCCGGGGTGTGCCACTCCTTGGGGGTCAGGCTCGAACCCAGGAAATCCAGTGATTTGAACTGTGACCGAAGGAGCTCGACGATGGGTCCCTTCTCCGGAACCATCAGCTCGCTGGGCTCGCTTCCTTGTCGTCGAAGCCGACGACCTCTTCCTTGTCGTCGAAGCCGACGACCTCTTCCTTGTCGTCGAAGCCGACGACCTTGCCTCGATTGATGCTCACCCAGTCACGGGCCTCCAGATACGGCCGGAAGGTCTCGGCGATCAGCTGGTGGTCGGCGCTCGACTTTGGCCGCTGGATCTCGTACAGGTGGGGGAACTCGACCCAAGCGGTGACCGCCGACCACAGACGCAGCGCCTCCTCACCCGATGGTGGGTCGAGCAGAACCGGTCCGAACAGCGACTGGTCACCGAAGAACAGCGTCGGCACACCGAAGCCCCCGGCCTCGACGACGCGATCGTGCTCGGCTTTGACCTCGTCATGGGTCGTCGGATCGTTCATGGCCACGTCGACCGCACCCGGATCGAGACCGAGCTGGTCGAGGAGGTGCCGAGCCACATCGGGCTCGTGGGGTTTGTTGCCATCGACGTGGAGGGCCTTGCCGGCAGCGGCGTACCAAGCGTCGAGCGCGTCCATGCTGTCGCGCCGCAGCACCGCTCCGATCTGCATCATCGACCACCCGTAGGACCAGGGACGCTCCCACGGGTGTTTCTTGCCTTCGCGCAGGTTGATCTCTTCCAGGCTGAAGAACTTCCAGTTGACCGTCAATCCGAGCTGGTCCCGGACGTCACGCATCCACAGCGACGTCTGGTAGGCCCAGGGGCACATCACGTCGAAGTGGAAGTCGACCGTCGTCGTGTCGGGGGTAGGGGCGCTGCTCATGCGTTCTCCTTGCCTGGGGTCTGCTCGGGTTCACTGACCAAGCACCCGAACGGAACCGTCGCTGTGACCAGCATCACCGCCGCCGAGATCACCTGTTTTGTGCCAACGATGCGACTGCCCGTCACGAAGACCCGAACTCCCAGCGCCTAGCGCGAATCCACCGAGTTATAGCACCAATCAGGGGAGCGTAGGTACTTCTGAGCGCTGGCTCAGCGGGGCTCCCTCGGGAGCTCCAGGAGCCGTTCACCGATGATGTTGCGCTGGATCTCGCTCGAGCCTCCGGCGATCCGCATCCCGGGCGAGTAGAGGAACCGGTCGACCACCTCGGCAGTCGCCGCGGCGTCCGGGCCGGTGAGCATGGCGACTGCGCCGTTCGCCATCAGCTCCCGCTCGGTCGCGCCGAAATCCATCTCCGAGCGCATCACTTTGGCCACCGGCGCGTGGCGCGCGTCACCGTCGCACCGGCTCAGGAGATGACCGAGGGCCCTGCCACGGCTGAGCAGCCCGGCAAAGGTGTCCCGGGTCACCGGATCGGCGGGATCGAGGTTGGGAGCGAGATCGTCCAGGCGGCGGTTGAGCGAGACGGCACCGGCGGCTCCGAACGAACCCCGCTCGTCCTCGAGGACGGCCATCGCAACCCGCCAACCCTCGTGCAGTCCCCCGAGCAGGGCATCGGCCGGCATCGCCACGTCGGTGAGGAACACCTCGCAGAACTCGGCGTCGCCGGTCATCTGCCGGAGGGGCCGCACCTCGGTCCCCGGCAGCGACATGTCGTAGCAGAAGAACGACAAGCCCTTGTGAGCAGGACGCTCGGGGTCGGTCCTGGCCAGCAAGATGCCATAGTGGGCGACGTCCGCGTTCGACGACCAGACCTTCTGGCCGTTGACGACGAACCGGTCGCCGTCCGCCACCGCCCGGGTCTGGAGACCGGCGAGATCGGAGCCAGCCCCTGGCTCGCTGAACAGCTGGCACCAGACCAGATCGCCCGTCAGCGTCGGTGGGAGCAACCGCTCCTTCTGCTCGTCGGTGCCCGCCCGCAACAGGGCCTCGCCGGCCAGCACGATGCCTTGGAGGTTGAGATAGGGGGCGACCTCGGCCCGGGCGCACTCCTCGTACCACACCGCCGAGTGAGCGCGGGTCAGGCCACGTCCGCCGAACTCGGTCGGCCAGTGCAGCCCGGCGAAGCCCTGTTCGGCGCAGTAGCGCTGCCAGGCTGCGGCGTGCTCGTAGAGTCCCGGGGTCAAGATCGCCCCGTAGGCGGGACAGGCTCGACCGTCCCCGACTGCGGCCGTGAGGTAGTCGACGACTTCGTCCCGGAATCGCTCCACGGTCATGGCCACCAGAGTCGACGGCGGAGGTCAGCTCCGTCAACCCCATCGTGGGGACGAGAGCCCCGACTCGGCTAAAACGGGGCTCATGACAACGGTTGGCGTTCTGCATCCGGGCGAGATGGGGTCGGTGTTGGCCTCGGTCCTCCCCGGCCGGGTCCTCTGGGTTGGGGCCGGTCGATCCGACGATTCCCACCGCCGGGCGACCGAGGCCGGTATCGATGACGTCGGGTCTCTCGCAGCGATGGCAGCCGAGGCCGACATCATCCTGTCGGTCTGTCCGCCAGAGGCGGCCGACGCCACCGCCACCGACGTGGCGTCGGCCGGATTCGAGGGGCTCTACGTCGACGCCAACGCAGTATCGCCGGAAACGGCCAGGAGGATCAGCTCCCGGTTCGACCGGTTCGTCGACGGTGGCATCGTGGGCCCGCCGCCGACCGCTCCGGGGCTGACCCGGCTGTACCTGTCGGGGGAGGAGACCTCGGCCGTCGCCGACCTGTTCGCCGGCACGGTCGTCGAGGCGCGTGTGGTCGAGGGCGGGCCCGGGGCGGCCTCGGCGGTCAAGATGTGCTTCGCATCCTGGACGAAGGGGACCTCAGCACTGCTGTTGGCCATTCGGGCCTTGGCTGACGCCGAGGGCGTCGCCGGGGCGTTGCTCGGGGAATGGGAGACCTCGCTCCCGGAGCTCGTCGCCCGGAGCGAGAAGGCGGCGGCCGCGACCGGACCCAAGGCATGGCGGTTCGAGGGTGAGATGCACCAGATCGCCGACTCCTTCACCAGCGCAGGGCTGCCCGGCGACTTCCATCGGGGGGCGGCCGAGATCTACCGCCGGATGGCCCCGCTCAAGGGCAGGGACGGAACGACCCTGGCCGACGCCCTCCGACTCCTCGATGCCCGGACCCACGCCCGCGACTGACTACTGGTGTGCTGCACGACTAGAAGCTGAAAACGTGGGTGCCGTACCAGCCGCGCTCGGTGAGGTAGATGCCGATCCCGGCGGTCAGGTAGCCGTCGTTGGTCATGTTGGCATAGTGGCCGGGGCTGTCGAGCCACAGCCGGTGGAAGAGCTCGGCCGCCTCCGATGCGCTCAGCTGGGTGTTGCTCGTGAAGGCGATGTTCTCACCGTAGGGGGCCGTGCTGTGCTCGAATCGTCCGGACTCCGCCATCTGGCGGCTCCAGTCCCGAGCGAACGCGTCCATCGTGGCGTCGCGGTTGAGGCCGTTGAGGCCGAGCCCGAAGCGAAGGTCCTCGAGCAGGGTGAACGACCGCGCCTCGCCAACACCGAGGTCCGCCGCGGCTTCGGGCGGACCTGATGACGCGATGGTCTGTTCCGGTGTCGCGTTCGACGACGAGCTCGGCGCCAACGTCTCGCTCCGCATCGTCGACACCGGCTGGGCGGTGGTCACCGGCTGGCTGGGGCTGGCGGTGGCTGCGGTCGTGGGCGTCGTGGTGGAGGAGATCGCCGGCTCGACCGAGCTCGCTGGTTCGCGCTCGTCGCCAGCCGCCGCCGGGTCGGCCCCGGTCGACAGCGTCGGGGGCGACGGCCGGGCTGTCACGGCGCCTTGCCCAGCGCCCGTGGCGGAGTCGGCTCCCGGTGCCCGCAGCGCGAGGTCGTCGACGTCGGCCGCCGGGGCGATCGTGCTCTCGCCGACGTCCGGGCTAGGGCCGAGACCGCCTTCGAGGCTGGCCTCACCTCCAGGGGCGCAGGCCGACGCAGCCAGCACCAGCGACAGCGACAGCGAGGCTACGAGGAGGTTGGACGGGCGGCGCAACCGCATGGTGGCTCCAGAGATCATCGTTCTTCCGCTCTTGGGCGCCTGTCCTACCCGCTACCCGCAACAAGGACGCGACGGGGAATCTTACCCAGACCAGCTGCGAACCGGTGGCCACCCCGCACGTTCTTCTGGGACCGCTGACGGCGACCCGCCCTGACCGCCTCGATACCGGCGGGCTCGATACCGTCTGGTCGGACCGAGCCGGCCCCAGTTGCCACCGCCGTCGGAAGGCACCTGGGCCCGGCCCGAGTTCCGGAGGTTCACCGCAGGGCCATCGGGACCCGGTGAACCTGGGCGGCCGAGACTGTCGCCCCTACCGCTTGAAGGCAGCGTGCCCAGAGGGGGTTGGAGATCGATTGGAACTCGGTTGGACACGGCGAGCTGGCACCGGCGCTCAGAGCGGCCTCTCGAGCCAGCGTGCACCGATCTCGGCCGCCGTCGCCGTCGCTTCGGCCCGCCAGCCGTCGGCCGCCACGGTCTCGTCGCCGTCGGCGACCTCGGCCCGTGCGACGAGGATCCGACACAGCCAGCTCCGGGCGCCGAGCGCCCGAGCGTGGGCCGACGCCCCGTCGAGCAGCTCCTGGGCTTGCCGTCGCTTGCCGGCCGAGGCGGCGGCGAGCCCGTGGTAATAGCCGGTCGGACCGAGCAGGATTGTTCCGGCCCACAGCGACGCCACCGGGCGCCGCCGAGCCGCCAGCGCCTTCGCCAACCGCCTGGCGAGGGCTCGGTCATCGAGGCGCGCCGCGACGACGACCGCCAGCGCGATCACGCCCAGCGGGCGCCGGCCTTCCCATGCCGCCTCCCAGCCCGGCGACACCAGTGCCCGATCGAGCTGCACGGCGGCCTCGTCCAACTCGTGCCGCTCGGCTGCGGCCAGCGCTCGTAAGACTGCGTGCTCGGCTTCGTCACCCCCCACCTCCGGCCGGTCGAGCAGGGCGCCGACGAGGTCGGGCTTACCTTGCTCCAGGCCCAAGACGAGCAGCTGGCGGTCGAATGCGACCGGTGAGATACCCGCACGATGGCAACGCGACAGAGCCAGCTCCAACGTCCGCTCGGCCTCGGCCAGCTCGCCAAGCACCAGCAAGCCGGTGATCCTCAACGAACATCGATCGAGATCGGCCGACGTCCACGGTCGGTCGAGCCCGTCCTGCACCGGGGTCGTGCCGGCAACGACGTCGGCGAAGCGGGCGCGATCGCCACCTTCGGCCGCTGCGACGAGCAATACTCGATCGAGGAGAATACGGTCGTGCTCGTCAGCCTCGACCGCGTCGTCGAGGGCGGCCCGGATGCCGGCAGCCAACCGGCACCAATCGCTCCCCGCTGCCTGGTCAAGGTTCAGACGGGCCAGCTCGGTCGCCACCGCAGTGCCTCGCGACCCGACCGGCTCGGCGACCGACTGATCGTCCCGCTCGAGAGCGTCGTCCGCGGCGGGCGGGTGGGGGTCGGGGATCGCGGTGAACCGGGCGAGCCGGGCCCGCAGGGCACCGACGGTCGGATCAGCGGTCGGCGCTCGCTGCAGGCACGACTCGATCACCGGTTGGTGAGTGGGTAGCCGGTCGAGGTCCAACCCGGCGAAGGGAGCCCGCGCGAACGAGGGGCCGCCAACCGGTGTGCCCGTCGCCGCCATCGTGGTCGTCGCCAGGACAGCTGGATCGCTGGTCCGCTCAGCGGCGACGATCGCGGTGGCGGCCATCGTCTCGAACGCACGTCGACGACCCTTGACGCGGGCCACCTGGGCCAGGAACGCTGCCAGCTCGGCTCGAAGAGCCTCGGAGCCGACGACCTGGTCGAGGGCGTCCAAGCCCTTGGTGACGATCGCTTCGAGGCGACCGACGTCGGTGAGCTCGACCGGCTGCCGGGCGCCCTCGAGCGCGAACCGGGCGGCGAGGATCGACGTGCCTGTGGATCGGGCCTGCGAGAAGTGATGGGCGAGCTCGATCGCCGGCCATCCCTGCCGCCACATGGCGTGACCAACGGCCGCGTGCAACCGGGCTCGGCGAGGTCCGGAGAGGCTTCCGAGCACGGCCCGGGCCACGATGGGGTGAGCGAACCGGAACGTCTCGGCGTCGGTTCGGTCCTCGGTGATCAGACCAGCCGCGACCAAGTCTTCGAGCGCTTCCTCGATCACCGGGGTCGGCTCCTCGACCGCTCCCGCGACAATCGGGGCGGAGAACCCGCCACGATGAAGGGCGGCGACGCCCAGGACCGTCGGCGCGAGCGGATGGGCCCACTCGATGCGGTGCAGGATGCCATCGCGAAGATTGGCGGTCGGCTCGAGGGTGAACGGCTCGTCCCGTCCGGAGCCGAAGGCCTCGACCTCGGAACCGAGCGCCATCGATCGAAGCAGCTCGGTGACGAAACGGGCATTGCCACCGGTCTCGGCCCGCAACCGCCGGGCCAGGGTCCGGCCCCCGGCACCGGACCGGTCGACGAGGGAGTCGACGGCGTCCTGGGAGAGCGGTCCGAGCTCGATCCTCGACGCCATCGGCAATCCGGCCAGGGCCCGAAGCGCGGGTCGCCGCCCCCCGGGGTCGGTGTCGCGCCAGACCACGATGAACGAGACCGGGTTGTCGGCCAGGGCCGCAGCGGCATACGAGACCAGCTCGAGGGTCGGGTCGTCGGCCCACTGGGCATCGTCGATGACGATCGTGACCGGTACCTCGTCACTGATGCGGCGGAGGAGCTCGACCGCCGGCCTGAAGAGGACGGCCGGCTCGCCGATCGGGCGACCGGTGGGTTCTGTTCCGCCAGTCCGTGTACCCGGGGAGGAGCCGTCGGCTTCGTCATCGCCCAGCATCGGGGCCAACACGAGGAGCTCGTCCAGCCCGCGGCCGATCGTCGGGCCGAGGTGCATCCCCAGGCCGTCGAGAAGCTGGCCCCAGGGCCACAAGGCCTGGTCCCTGGCCACCGCTCGGCACCGGCCCCAGGTGACGACGCCCTCCGGCAATCGAGCGCAGTGCTCGGCCACCAGCGACGTCTTGCCACTGCCGGGCTCGCCGCTGATCAGCACCGACGCCCCGCGCCCAGCGGCGATCGCCGATGCCGCCGCCGACAGCACGCCGAGCTGGTCGTCGCGCCCGACGAACGGCTCGATCGCTGCGACCTCCTCATCGATCGGGCCCGGCCCTCCGGGTGTTTCCGAGGCGAGGGTCGGGCTCGCCCCTGTGGTGGGCGCATCCGCGACGATCCGGCTCGGCATCAGGTCCGGATCGTGGGTGAGGATCCGGTGCTCCAGGTCCTGGATCCGCACGCCCGGACTCAGCCCGAGCTCGTCGATCAGCCGACGGTGCAGTTCACGGCAGGCCGCGAGCGCGTCGGACTGACGGCCCGCCCGGTAGAGCGCGAGCATTGCCAGCTCGGTCAGCCGCTCCCTGAGTGGGTTGGCGGCAACCGCAGCCTCCAGATCGGCGACCAGTGCCTCGTGCTCACCGAGCTCGAGCCGGGCCTCGCACAGTAGCTCGGTGACCGTGAGCCGTAGCTCAGCCATCCGCGACCGGTAGGCGAGCAGGGCGTCGGATTCGATCGCTCCCTCGCATACCTCGCCTCGCCACAGCTTCAGGGCCGCATCGAGGTCGGCGGCGGCGGCACCAGCCCGACCAGCGACCAGAGCCGACCGTCCTGCGGCGAGGAGCGTCTCGAACCGGTTTGCATCGAGCTGCTCGGGGACGACGACGAGCCGGTAGCCGGGAGGCGAGCTCTCGATGCAGCTGCGGCGGTCACCCCGATGCCGGCCTGGCTCGATGCTGCGGCGCAAGTTGGATACGTAGCTCCTGACGGCCGCATCGGGGCGGCTCGGGCAGTCCCCGTCCCACACGCTGTCGACCAGCTCCTCCATCGACACGACCAGACCTGGGCTCAGGACCAGCCGTGCGAGCACGGCCACCTGCCTGGGTCCGCCCAAACGAACCGGACTGCCGTCGACCACGACGGTCAGCGGTCCGAGCAGGCGGAAGTCAGATGTCGTTGCAGGGCCTGGTGCGGCGGCGGGATCGTCCATGGCTCCGGTTCTGGCCAGGGCGGCGGCGGGAAGTGCCCTGGCGTATCGGGGCGGCGATTCGCACGTCGCAGACGAGCCGGACCTCCACCCGAGCGGCCACTGTAGGGGTCGCCCCCCGGCCCTCCAAGGGAAAAAGGCCTCAGCGGGTCCGGTGGCGGCTCGGCCCTGCGACCTGCTTAGACTCGCGTATGACATCGGACCTGAGCGGGCAGACCGTCGACTTGCTGCAAACCCTGATCCGCAATCAGTGCGTCAACGACGGCACACCGACCTCGGGCCAGGAGGTGCGAAACGCCGACACGCTCGTCGCCTATCTCGACTCGGCGGGCCTCGCCATCGAGCGGTTCGAGCCGACACCGGGCCGGGTGTCGATCGTCTCCCGCATCGAGGGCAGCGACCCTGCAGCTCCGAGCCTCTGCCTCATGGGTCACACCGACGTGGTGCCGGTCAACGCCGACGGCTGGGACCACGACCCGTTCGGGGGCGAGCTGATAGAGGGCGAGGTCTGGGGTCGGGGAGCGGTCGACATGTTGAACATCACGTCGTCGATGGCTGTAGCGTTCCGTCGTCTTGCCGAGAGCGGATTCCGACCGTCGGGTGACCTGATCTACTTCGCCGTCGCCGACGAGGAAGCCGGTTCGGCCCACGGCGCCCAGTGGATGGCCGATCACCATCCCGAAGCCATCCGGGCCGACTATGTGCTCACCGAGAACGGCGGCCTCCACTCAGGGCCACCGAACAGCCCGGCGGTCGGGGTCAACATCGGGGAGAAGGGGGTGGCCTGGCGGCGGCTGCGCCTCACCGGCCGCCCGGGCCACGGCTCGATGCCCTTCCGCGCTGACAACGCCTTGATCAAGGCGGCGGCTGTCGCCCAGCGTCTGGCCGAGTACCGGCCCCCACCCCGGTTCAGCGAGCTGTGGACCGAGCGAGTGGAGGCGCTCCCGCTCGACGACGAGACACGGGCGGCGATGCTCGACGAGAACCGGATCGACGAGATCCTCGGCGAGATGCCGAACCGCGGATCCGCCGCCTACCTCCACGCCTGCACCCACACCACGTTCTCGGTCAACGTGCTCGACGGCGGACAGATGAAGACGAACGTCATCCCCGACACCGTCGAGCTCCAAGTCGACGTGCGAACCCTGCCGGGCGAGGGCACCGACGAGGTCCAGGCCCACCTCGACGAGGCGCTCGGCGATCTGGCCGACACGGTCGAGGTCGAGATCCTCATGAACGATCAAGCGTCGATCAGCCGGACCGACAACCCGCTGTGGGAGTCGCTCCACCGGGCGGTGACGAAACCGTTCCCCGATGCCCGCCTCAGCCCGCAGATGACCGTTGGTTTCACCGACGCCAGGGTCTACCGGGCGATGGGCTCGATCGCGTACGGGGCCGGGCTGTTCAGCCCCGAGCTCGACGCCGGGGACTTCTCGACCAGGTTCCACGGCCACAACGAGCGCATCGACGTCGAATCGCTTCGCCTGACCACCGACCTGTGGTTGGACGTCGCTCGAGACCTGCTCGGCTGACGGCGGAGCGATTCGCCACGTCGGCCCCGTCGGGCCTCGAGGTGCGGCGCAGGGTGAGCGCTGTCGGAAGCCCCGGTCGCTATAGTCGGTTAGCGAGTCATGGCCACGAAGTCCGCTCCCAGCCGTTCGCGCCAGCACCGCACCGCGACCGTCCAATGGATCGCCATAAGCGTGGCGATCGCGCTCGCCGTGCTTGCGGCGTTCGTCTTCTTCGGATCAGACGGTAGGACCGGCGGGCACAGCGGGCTCCCGGCGCTCGAAGAGGCCGCAGCGAGCTTCTGAGCGGGCGGACCGACTTTTCCGGCGCTTGCGCGCCGTTCGTGTTACAACTTGGCTAAGATCCGTAGGACCTTCGGCCGGGGGCAGGCCTCGAGACCCGCTTGCGGAGCCACGTTGTTCAATAGCATTCACCCTGCCCGCCAGACCCGAACGGCGTTGGGCGCCCTCGGCGCAACGTCCTATGTCGCTCTCGTCTGGATCATCGCGGCCGAGGCCGAAGCCGAGACGACGGTGAGCCTTGCGGCGTCGATCGGGGCCCAGCCGGCCAGCTTCGCCACGGAGTCCGGCGCGGACCTGAACCTGTCCGGCGGGGCCCAGGCTCAACCAGGACCGTCGCAACCGGCGGTTGGGATCGATGGCGACACGACCCAGCCCGGGCCCGCCGCCGAGACCGAGTCGGCAGCGACGGATCCGACTGCGGGCAGCACCGAGCCGACCGCCTCGCCGGACCCGGAGACGTCGGACACACAGCCGCCGACCGAGCCGCCACCAAACGAGGAGACGACGACGACTGCGCCGTCGTCGAGCGACACGCCGCCTCCCACCCAGTCCACGGTCAGCCAGAGCACCGACCAGACCACCCAGACCACAGCTGCGCCGACGACCAACACCTCCGCCCCAACGACGAATACGACCCAGGGAACCAGCACCACCGCGGCGCCGACGACCAACACGACCGCTCCGCCGACCACCGCGACCACCGCTGCTCCGACCACGACGACCACCACCCCGATCACGACCACCACCAGCGGCGGGAGTTGATGGTCGGCGGGGCAACGATCGGGGCCACCGCCGACCGCTTGGCCCAGGCGACCTCGCC
>JAOTYQ010000691.1 GCA_029861725.1 Acidimicrobiia bacterium
CACCAAGTCAACGGCGTTCCCGGCGGCTTCGGGCCGGGAGAACCGGCCCGAGATCAGCTCGGTCGCCGTTTCGAGCTCGGTGGCCCAAGCCTCAGGGTCTACTACGCTGGCGACCGCGGCCACCGCCGCGGGCTTGTTGTCTGTCACAAGCAGCAGACCCTGACGCGGTGGCCGCATTGCGTCCGCCATCCAGGCAAGAAAACCTACGCCACAGTCCCCTCACCAGCCCAAACAGCCACCCCACAGCAAACTACGGCTGTAGTACTAGGGTCAGGGCGCCACGGTAACTGGCGGAGGCAGCCCTGAGGGTGCCGAGAACTCATCGGGGCCGTTTGTCGGTTTGTCGGGAGGGGGTGTGGGGGAGAGGGTGGCGCGCCGTGCGCGTTGAAGCTGGCGATTTCGTTCGGGGTTCGGGTTCGCTGGCGGGTCAGGCTGCTGGCGGACCACGAGGCGACGGTGCCAGCCGATGACCGTGGCTGGTTTCACGATCAGCATCACGCTTGCCGGCCCCTGCCTTTCGAACGCACGCGAGAAGACGGCCAGGATCGTCCGGTCCGTCGTGGTGAACATGGGTTGCTGGACCTGGCGTTGCAGAACCAGGATTTGATGGCGAAGCGCGAGGATCTCGGCGTCACGCTTGTCGCCGGACACCAGTAGCAGCCCGAGTCGAGCAATCGATAGTCGGAACATATGCGAGAGGACCGATGACACGGCCCGTCACGGTACCGCCCGAAACGCTGTGACCTGGAGTGACGCGTTCTCGGCACCCTCAGGGTCGGCGCCGGAATTTTCGGGACTCTGAGCGGTTCGGAATAGACAGCCACACCATCAAGATCTACTTTGCCGTACCAGCGGACACGGGTCCGCTTCTGCGATCCAAGGAGTAACAGTGCTTGCATACGACTACCCCCTGCTCGGCGCGTTCTGGACGATGCTGTTCCTGTTTTTGTGGATTGCCTGGATCATGCTGCTGTTCCACGTGATCGTGGACATCTTCCGCAGCGACATGAGCGGATTCTCGAAGGCGCTGTGGGCGATCTTCGTCATCATCGTCCCGTGGCTCGGCGTTCTCATCTACCTCATCGCGAATGGCGACAATATGGCGGGCCGCCGAATCGACTCCGCTCAGCAACAGCAGGCGGAGATGGATGCGTACATTCGGAGCGCCGCGGGTACCGGCGGAACGGCCGACGAGCTCGCGAAACTCGCCGAGTTGAAGAACAGCGGTCTGATCACTGCCGATGAATTCGACCGAGAGAAGACCAAGCTGCTCGCCTGACTCCGTAAACCGACCGATCAAGGAGACCAAATGAACGTCAAAGTACCGCTCGGATTGCTGTTGCTGCTCGTCGCCGCTCTCGGGTACATATTCGGAACCGAACACGGTCGCAGACACCGCGACCTGATTCTCGTCACGGTGGGGCGCAAACCCAACGAGGAAGAAGCTGGCGATCCGGATCCAGAAGACGCGGCCGCGCCCGAACACGTCGAGGTCTGAAGACGCGGACCCTTGGCGTGTGACCGAGCAAGAGGGACGAACTCTCACCCTCGTTGGCGTCCCGGTTCTACGCGAAATGGCTGTGAGGGTCCGAAACTCGCTCGTGAGCCTGTGACCTGGCGTTCCGCACTGATGAGCGACCGGATCATGTCGAGTGATGGAGGTTCAATCCGCCTGGAACGTAGAACTGGGGGTGTGGCGTTGACAGCCACGTTGTGCTCAATCCATGCCCACTTGACACCCTGCCTCAGGCCACGTCGGATGATCGAGTGGATCTGGCGGACCGAGGCCGGTACCAAGCCGGCTTGCTTGGTGAGCGCCTGATAGAACTCATCGAGTTGAGCGGTGGTGAGCTTTGTGAGCGGCACTGATCCGATGGTCGGCCCAATGCGTTTCTCGACGAGGCGACGGTACTCGCGAATCGTGGTAGGGGAGAGTTGATCGGAAGCCAGTTCGAGCCACCGGCCCAGCAGGTCAGCCACTACAACATCGGTGCCGGTCATCCTTCCGTCTTCGACGCTGGTCACGAGGTCCCGGAGCTCGCGCTCCGCTTCTCACTTAGTGCCGTGGAAGGTCCGGCTCCGCTGGCGGCGGCGCCTCGTGAGCGGATCTCTGCCGATGTCGACGACCAGCCCCTACGTCCCAGGGTTCTTGACCCGTATCGAACCCCGCATACCGACACAGTAGGACACCATTTTGTCAGCCTTGTGAGATTCTTGTGAGATTCTGACAGCAGCCCGATGCTATCTCATCTCAGGACAGGGCCTCTGACCTGCGGTTTTGCAGTTGGTACGCCCCCTGGGACTTGAACCCAGAACCTGCGGACTAAGAGACCGTCAGATTCTTTCCGGCGAGTGTCGTGCAGTCCGTCTACCAGGGCTTATGTCGAAGGGGCATGCCGTCTGGTGCGGCTGGTAGCAGTCTAACTCGCCAAGTCTGGCACCAAGTTAGGCACTCGACTCGTCCACATTGGAGCGAGCCCGACTACTCGGGGAACTCGTCGCTCCAGATGTCGATGAAGTAGATCACGATGGCATCCTCACGCGGATCCCCCGTGTCCCCGACGCCGAACAGGTGGAAGCCTGCAACCGTGCGTCCGTAGATCGTGAGTCGTCGCGCTGCGCCGTGAGGAACAGAGGCGTCCTCCCATAGCTCGTCGTGCTCGCTCAGCGCCTCGAGCACAGGGCGGAGATCGTGGCGTTTGAAGTCGGCGGCGAGATCTGGTGGAAGCTGTCGTTCGATGTCCTCGAGTGCCGAATCGGCGAGCCGGACCGCCCTCAACGACGACGCAAGGCGCGGTCGATCGCGGCCTGATGCTCCTCCGGCGTCTTGCGGTTGAGCGCCTCTTCCGCAGCAGGCGGCAGAGGTTCACTCGGCTTGTGAAACCGGAGCCCGTCTTCGACCGTCTCGTCGGCTTCCTTGCTCGGACGCTGCATGTTCAGACTCTAGACCGACCCAGTGACATCAAGGGCGATCAGTGGTCGGGAGGATGTCAACTCGACCGCTGAGGAGCAGATCTCCAGGTCGTGGAGTGCGATCCGCAGAGTGTGACGCAGCGCGACGAGCTCAGCAAGCTCGCGAGCTCCGAGTCGCCACAAACGGTAGCCGGACAGTCGACCGGCCGGTGTACTGCCGAGCTGAGGAAGTGGCGCTATCGAGCGCGTGAGTTCAGGATGCAGAACTCATTGCCCTCGGGGTCGGCGAGCACGACCCATGTCTGGCGACCTTGGC
>JAOTYQ010000692.1 GCA_029861725.1 Acidimicrobiia bacterium
CGGTCGTCGCGTACAACCGTGGGTCTATGGTGGAACTCATCGAACACACGAAGACCGGATTCATCGCAGGTGACCTACAGGAGGCATCGGATTTCGTCCGGCTTGTCGATGCCGTCGATCGGCACGCTATCCGAGCGTCGGTAGCCGATCGGTTCACCGTCTCGGTCATGGTCGACCGATACGTGGCGCCCTATCGACGTGTCCTTGCTGGGAGGGCTTGACAGGCCAAGGAGCCAGAGCGGCCTACCTGAACCGGCCGGACCCTGTGGGCCCGGCCGGCACGTTCTGCTTTGGGCCAAGGCCCGAACTACATCATGCCGCCCATGCCGCCCATGTCTGGCATGCCACCCATACCACCACCACTGCCGCTGGCTTCGGGCTTGTCTGCGATGATCACTTCGGTAGTGAGTACCAACGCTGCGATGGACGCCGCGTTCTGCAGTGCGGCCCGGGTGACCTTGGCCGGATCGGTGATGCCAGCTGCCATGAGGTCCTCGATGGCACCGGTTTCGGCGTTGAGGCCGACGTTGCCCTTGGCTTCCTCGACCTTGGCCACCATCACCGAGGCTTCGAGTCCGGCGTTCGAGGCGATCAGACGAGCCGGTGCTTGGAGCGCCCGATAGACCGACTCGGCTCCGGTACGTTCGTCATCTTCGAGCTTCTTGGCCACGTTGGCCACCTGGGGTCGAGCACGCAAGAGAGCGAGTCCACCACCGGCGACCACACCCTCTTCGAGAGCGGCCCGGGTGGCCGATAGTGCATCTTCGATGCGGTGCTTCTTCTCTTTGAGCTCGACCTCGGTGGCTGCTCCTACCTTGATGACAGCCACGCCGCCGGCCAGTTTGGCCAAGCGTTCCTGGAGTTTCTCCCGGTCCCAGTCCGAGTCGGTGTTGTCGATTTCGGCTTTGATCTGGGCGACCCGGCCGGCCACATCGTCCTTTTCGCCGCCGCCTTCGATGACCGTGGTGTCGTCCTTCGTGATCAGCACCTTGCGGGCATTGCCGAGCATGTCCAATGTGACCCCGTCGAGGTTGAGACCGATCTCCTCTGAGACGACCTGACCGCCGGTGAGGATGGCGAGGTCCTGCAGCATTGCCTTGCGGCGCTCGCCAAAGCCTGGGGCCTTGACGGCCGCCGAGGCGAGGGTGCCTCGGATCTTGTTGACCACCATGGTCGCGAGGGCTTCACCCGTGATGTCCTCGGCAATGATCAGCAGCGGTCGAGCGGACTGCGTGACCATCTCGAGGACCGGAAGGAGATCCTGGACCGAGCCGATTTTGCCTTGGCTCAACAAGATGTATGGATCGTCGAGGGAGGTTTCCTGCTGATCGAGCTCTGTCACGAAGTACGGCGAGATGTAGCCTTTGTCGAATTTCATGCCCTCGGTGAATTCGAGTTCCAGGCCGAAGGTGTTGGACTCTTCGATGGTGACGACGCCGTCCTTGCCGACCTGGTCGATGGCGTCAGCCAGGACTTGGCCGACCGAGTCGTCGGCGGCCGAGATGGCCGCGACGTGAGCGATCTCGCTCTTGTCCTCGATCTCCTTGGACGACGTCGCAATGAACGTGACGGCCGCTTCTACTGCTGCTTCGATGCCTCGCTTGAGACTGAGCGGGTTGGCCCCGGCTGCCACGTTGCGAAGCCCTTCCTTGATGAGAGCCTGGGCCAGCACGGTGGCAGTGGTG
Organism: Acidimicrobiia bacterium; assembly: GCA_029861725.1. Classification (GTDB taxonomy): domain Bacteria; phylum Actinomycetota; class Acidimicrobiia; order Acidimicrobiales; family SZUA-35; genus CADEDH01. The sequence goes on from JAOTYQ010000692.1 coordinate 1,686, forward strand.
GTGCCGTCGCCGGCTACATCGTTGGTCTTGGTCGCAACTTCCTTGATCAGCTGCGCCCCCATGTTCTCGAAGGGATCGGACAACTCGATCTCCCGAGCGATTGAAACTCCGTCGTTGGTAATGGTCGGCGCACCAAAGCTCTTGTCGAGTACCACGTTGCGGCCCTTTGGGCCGAGTGTGATCTTGACCGTGTCGGCCAGTTGATTTACGCCGGACTCCAGAGCTCGCCGTGCGCTTTCGTCAAATTTCAGTTCTTTTGTCATGTTGGTTTCAGCTCACTTCACGATTGCGAGGATGTCGCGTGCCGGCATGATGAGGAGCTCGTCACCGTCGACGGTGACCTCGGTGCCTCCGTATTTGGGGTGGACGACGACGTCGCCCTGTTTGACATCCATCGGGATGAGTGATCCGGTGTCGTCTCGACGGCCGGCGCCAACGGCGAGGACATCACCATGCTGCGGCCTCTCTTGCGCTGTGTCTGGGATGGCGAGTCCACTGGCCGTTTCGGCCTCGGCGTCGTGGGCTTTGAGGACGATGCGGTCGTCGAGTGGCTGTAGGTCCATGGTGCGTTCGCCTCCGGGGCGTTAGCACTCTCGGCATGAGAGTGCTAACGGAACCCTACGAGTGCTGTTGTGGTATGCATCGTCCTCCAGAAGAAAAGCAGCCAGATCGTCTTGGACCACGTGAGACCGGGCAACGGCACACTGGGCTTGTTGCCCACGTCGGCTCGTCCGGCGGGCACCGCGCATCCGGTTGGCGATGGGGTGATGGGACGTCCAGGGTGCTAGTGACCGAGCTGGTCGGCCACCTCGCCCAGCCACCACAACCCCGCCCGAGACGTCAACCCCTGCCCGCCACCGGTCACGGTCCGTGGCCGGACCAAGCTGCTAGCATCACCCACGACAAGACCCTCTTTCCGGGCAGAACCGCTTCCTTCAGCAGAACCGATTCGCCCAGGTCAGAGGGTCTTGCTATTGTCGCCCGCCAGCTGCAAGGGACCGGGCTTGCGCCAGTCACATGGGACCGCTGTCCGACGTTGGAGCCACCGAGAGATCAAGTGTGGTGGACTCCCCCCTGGTGAGCTGGATCAGGCGGAGTTGAGTTGACCGGGGCTCGGGGAACTCGGCGGTGTCTTCGTTGGCTTGAGATAATGGCTGTCAAATGGCTCGCGCTGGGACGTGTTCTTGCCGCGGAGTGTCGGGGGTTTCAGGTCCCGTTGTTGAGTACCGGCCGTCGGGACGTCCGGGGATTGCTCGACAGACCGGGGTGTAGACACCTTTGTGGTGCGCTGGTCGTGGCTGGTTGTGGTGGCTGTGGCTGGGGTGTGAGTGGTCGATTGGTTCTACGGGGCCAGGAAGACGGCGGCCCACCACTCGGCGGGCGTCCCGAGCGGGATGCTCAGCTGAGCCTCGAGGTCTGCGCCGGAGAGGGCCATGCCGTGAGGCGCCATCGCCACGTGGATCTCGGCCGTGCGCGGCTCGAGGAGTGGGATCCCGACGACCGGGTCGCTGCCAGCGGCGAAGTGTCCGTGCATCCGG
>JAOTYQ010000124.1 GCA_029861725.1 Acidimicrobiia bacterium
GAAGGCGTGCTCGATCCCGGCCGCTTCCATCTCGCCGATCAGCTCGTGGATCGTCACGCCGGTTCGCACGGAGTCGTCCCGCCCGAACGTTCCCTGATGGAACCCACTCCGCCACGCCGGCCCCAGTTCGATGATCTCGGGCGTGATCGGGTTGACGACCGTATCGATCGCCGCGACATCGAACGGTCCCGGGTCTGCGCTCATGGTCCGAGTCTCCCCGATCGTCCCCGCGGGAACGAACCGGGCTACGCGCGATGGAGCGTTGCGCTGTGTTCGGCCAGGTCGACGGTGTCGACGATGCCGATGAGCACAAGGCACCGTCGCCCGGGGGCCGGCCGGCTGGCGGGCCACGGTTCGATCGACCACCGGCGACCGGCCCGTTGGACGACCACCGGTCCTTCGTCGTCAAGTTCGACGATCCCCTTCACCCGGACGATCTCCTCGGGCCAGCCCTCCAGCGCCGATTCGACCCGAGCGCGGGGGAGCGGGTCCGGGAGCTCGACGGTGAGGCTCTCGAACCGTGCACCCGGTCCGGTCGGCGGGTCAGGATGTTGCGGCGGCCGCTCGGGATCGGGATCGAGCAACAAGGCCGGATCGACCCGACCGTACGACGCGCCGATCACGGTGGATCGGCGATCGGTGCGGTGGTCGACCCAGGTCCGGACGTCGTCGAACGCAACCGGGTCCACCAGATCGGTCTTGGTGAGGACGACGACGTCGGCCGACCGCAGCTGACGGACCACCAACTCGCCGACGAAGTCGTCGCCAGCCTGGCGGCGAATCGTCTCGGCGTCCGCCAGCACCACCACGGCGTCGAGCCGGCAGCCGGGCCAGCCCTGTCCGTAGTGGGCGACCTTGGCGGGATCGGCGGCGCCGCTGGCTTCGATCAGGATCTGGTCGGGCGGGGAGTCGAGTGCGAGCACGGTGTCGAGCGCGTCGCCCAACGCGTCGGCGATCGAACAGCAGATGCACCCGTTCTCGAGCGTGATCGTGTCGCCGTCGTGGGCCGCGATCAGTTCGGCGTCGATGTTGACCGCGCCGAAGTCGTTGACGAGCACGGCGAGGCGGCGGCCGTGGTCGGCAGCCAGCAGATGGTTGAGCAGTGTTGTCTTGCCTGCGCCCAGATAGCCGCCGACGACGGTGACGGGAACGAGTGGGCTCGTGGTCGGCATCGTCTGCTGCCCGCTCAGATCGGGAACTTCTCACCCTCGAACACCGTGCCCCAGATCGGGATGTCGCGCAGGCCCTCGGCTCCCTCGTCGTAGGGGTCGGCTTCGAGGATCGTGAAGTCGGCCTTCTTGCCCCAGCGGAGGGAGCCGACCTCATCCTCGAGGCCGAGCATGTAGGCGGCGTTGATGGTGATCGCCTTGATGGCCGCGTCGAGCGACGTCCGCTCGTCGGGGCACATCACCTCGCCTTCGAGGTTGATCCGGTTGGCCGCCACCCACGCGTTGTTGAGCGGCTGGGCCGGCGCCATGGTGAAGTCGGAATGGACGGCGAAGCGCACGCCGGCCCGTTCCAGCGACCCGAGCCGAGAGATCTGCGACGCCCGCTCGTAGCCGAGGGTGTGGCCGGCGAACGCTCGCGACAACTCGTGCACGTAGTAGACCTGGACCGACGCCTGGGCGCCGAGGGCGGCGAGCTTGTCGACCTGCTGGGGGCGCGACACCCCGAAGTGCTCGAACGTGAACCGGTGGTCGAATCGGGGTCGCTCCCACTGGAGCTTCTCCAGGGTCCGCAGCGTCAGCTCCACGCCGTTGTCGCCCGTGCAGTGCACGTGGATCTTGAGCCCGGCGTTCCACAATGCTCGGGCCACCTGTTCGAATCGTTCGGGCGGGGTCATCCACTCTCCATGGCGCCCGTCGAGGTGGCCGGGGAAGCCGAGTTGGAGCAGCTCGGCGAAGAAGCCGCCGTCGGCGAACATCTTGACGTGGTCGCTGAAGCGGAGCCGATGGGTGTTGCGCTCTGGATACGACAAGAAGCGTTCGGCCATCTCCTGATCGCTCCGCTCGTCGCCCTCCGGTCCGAGGGCGTAGGGGAGGAGCTGCATCCGGAACGGGGTATCGGGCCGTTCCATCCCCGCCTTCAGGTGCTCCCACTCCTCCTCGAAGCCGTACATGCCGAACGCAGCGTCACCGATCGTGGTCTGCCCGCCGTGGTGGATGACCTGCCGCATCCGGTCGAGGCCGGCCCGGAAGCGCTCGGTCCCCAGGATGAAGGAGTTGAGGTAGCGGTAGCCGAAGCCGAGTCCGGTCTCGAAGAACGCGCCCCGGTCGACGTCGACCTGGGGGTGGCGGCGGGCGGCGTCGAGGTCGATGCCCATCCACCGATAGCAGGCGTCGTTGACGATGAACGAGTGGTAGCCCCGATGCCACACCACTATCGGCCGGGTAGTGGAAACGGCGTTCAGCTGTTCGCGGTCGACGTCGCCGTGCCAGAGCGGGTGGTGCCCCCATGCGAACAAGGGCTCGTCGGGCTCGAGGTCGCGGTTGAGCTGCTCGATCCGTTCGAGGAACTCCACCTCGGTGGGGACCGCCCCAACCTGCTCCCACGGGAGGCTCCAGTCGGTGGCGGTGGTGAACTCCATCGGCAGGAGGATGGCCGCCATCGACGGGTGGAGGTGAGGATCGATGAGCCCGGGCATGATCACGTGATCGGCGAAGGTGTCGTCGATCTCGTGGTCGTAGGCGTCGAGCCACGGCCGCAGCGTCTCGAGGGTGCCGACCTCCACGATTCGGCCATCGCGCACCGCCACCGCCGCCGCGGTCGGCATCGAGGGCTCCATGGTGCGGACCCGTCGGGCCGTGAACACGGTGATGTCAGCCATGGGCGGATCGTAGTGGCGGGGCCAACGCCCAGCCCCCGCTCCCTCCGTGCGGTCCTGGGGGGGTGCGATTCGGGGTTCGGTGTGCAGCCTGGCCGCCCGCGTCGAGCTCCTCGCCAACGACGATCTGATGGTCCCCGCCGGCCGCCACGACGGGGCCGACACGATCGACGCGGCCGTGAACCCGCGGTTCGGTGAGCGCACCGCCACCGAGGCCGGCGCCGCCCTGCAGGAGGTTCGCGTCCCGGCCAGCGTGGTCAACGACCTTCCGGGGCTTCTGGCCGACGCCCTGAGGTGCCGGTATCGGGCGCTCCCATGCCTCGGTGGGCTGAGCGATATCTCCTGGCCCTGGCGGCCGAGTCGCTCAGCGCACATCGCTGCTCGGGCTAGGACCGCGGGCCCCGCCGGTGCGAGTCAGCAGGGGTCTCGTACTGGCCGACACGGAGCTGGGCGTCGACCCGGCTGACGTCGGCAAGGGTGTACGATGCCAGCTGCTCGCAGAAGGCGGCACGACCAGCGGTCCAGACCTCGTGAAGGGCACACACGTCCTCCCAGCGACATGGCCCACCTCGCAAGGCGCACTCACCGAGACGAAGGGGTCCCTCCAGCGCCTCGACGATCTCGAGCACCGAGATCTGATCCGGGGGGCGGGAGAGGGCGTAGCCCCCCTTCCGGCCCGCTATCGACGTCACGAGGCCACCACGCTGGAGCTCCTGCAGGACTTGGTGGAGGAAGCCCTTCGGGATGTCCATCTCCTCGGCGACCTCGGCGGCCGTGACCCGTTCCGGCGCCATGCCCGCCAGACACACGGCGGCCCGGATCCCGTAGTCGGACCGCCGCGTCGTCACTATCTTCATGGGTCTCCAGGCTTCGTTCGACCGCTCCCCCTAGAGTACTGCCGCCGGTAGTTGCAGTACCTATAGTGACGCACTATAGATATCGTGTCCCGCACAACGCCGTCAGCCGAGGGGAGTTCCGGGTGAGGAGAGACGGCCTGATCGTCGTCGCAATCTGGGCCGTGCTAACCGCCATCGGCGAGTTCGCCGTCGTGACGTGGTCGATGCTCCCCGAGGGGTACGCCCGTGAGGCCGACGTGGTGAACGAGGCGTATCTCCTGTTGCTGATACTGGCAGTGCCGGTCTTCACGTTCATGTTGTCGATGCTCGGCTACTCCGCCGTTCGGTTCCGCAGCGCAGGGCAGCCCCACGACGACGGTCCCCCGATCCACGGCAGTCCCAAGGTGGTTGCGGCCTGGCTCGCGATCACCGGGGGTCTGACTCTGGGGGTCGTGATCAACCCCGGGTTCGTCGGCCTGGCCGACATACGAGGCAGCTCGTCGGCTGACATGGTCGTGGAAGTCGAGGGACAGCGTTGGATCTGGAAGGCCACCTACGAGAACGGTGGGCTGGCGGAGGACGAGCTGGTGGTGCCGATCGACACCAGGATTCGCTTCGACGTGACCTCTGCCGACGTCGTGCACTCCTTCTGGATCCCGGCGTTCGGGATGAAGATCGACGCCGTACCCGGTCGCACGACCGAGATGTTCGTGACAACCGAGCGTGTCGGATCATTTGCCGAGGATGGGAACCTGCGGGCGCAATGCGCCGAGCTGTGTGGCTTGAGCCACTCGCAGATGGCCATGCCGGTTCGAGTCGTCGAACGGGCCGAGTTCGAAGTGTGGCTCGAGAACTTGCCGAGGGACGAGACCGGCACCGAGGAAGGAGCCTGAATACGATGCGGCCATTGATCCAGGCCATCAAGGGCGGAATCGGCGGCTACCTGATCGGTGCGCTGGTGACGTGGGCGATCCAGGGAAGCGGGTCGATGAGCGATCCGGTGCCTGTGACCTTCGGCGTCATCTTCGGCCTGATCGGTTGGCTGATGGGGATCGGCGTGTGGAACGTCTGGGCCCGAGAGTGGTTCGGGTTGCCCCCCAAGCACCAGGTCGCCAGCGACTGGCGCCGCTACTTCCAGTTCAGTACCGACCACAAGGTGATCGGGGTCCAGTATCTGGTCACGTTCATCACCGTGCTCCTGGTCGGGGGTTTGATGGCCATGGTCATCCGGCTCGAGCTGGCGGGAGCTGGGGAAGGCTTCATCGCTGAGGACACCTACAACAAGGTGATGAGCATGCACGGCATCTTGATGGTCGCCGTGGCCGTCGCCGGGATCCTCGGTTCGTTCGGCAACTACCTCGTACCGCTGATGATCGGGGCCAGGGACATGGCCTTCCCCCGCATCAACGCCCTCAGCTTCTGGCTGATCCCGCCGGTCGCGGTCACCCTTCTCTCCGCTCCGCTGATCGGCTCCTTCGAGGCGGGGTGGACCGCCTACCCGCCCTTGAGCGTGATCGCCCCCGGCGACGGGCAGCTGCTCTTCAACCTCGGGGTCATCGCATTCGGCCTGTCGTCCATACTGGGCGGCCTCAACATCCTCACGACGGTGGCGACGATGCGAGCGCCGGGGATGTCGTGGGGACGGCTCCCCATCTTCGTGTGGGCGGCGTTCGCCGCGTCGTTGATCAGCGTCCTGTTCACGCAGTTCTTCGCCGCCTCCCTCGTGCTGATACACCTCGACCGGATCGCCGGCACCACCTTCTTCGGTGCCGCCGCCGGTGGTGACGCCCTCCTGTTCGAGCACCTGTTCTGGTTCTACTCGCACCCGGCCGTGTACATCATGGTGCTGCCGGCGTTCGGCGTCGCGCTCGAGGTGATCACCCACTTCTCCCGCAAGCCGCTCTTCGCGTACAAGGCGGTGGTGGGCGCATTCCTCACCATCGTCGGGCTGAGCGCCATCGTCTGGGCCCACCACATGTTCACCAGCGGGATGGCCAGCTACCTGCACGCGCCCTTCATGGCCCTCACGGAGGCCATCTCGATCCCTACCGGCGTGGTGTTCCTCGCTGCGATCGGGACGATGTGGCGGGGAAGGATCTGGTTCGCGACGCCGCTGCTCCTCGCGGCTGGATGGGTCTTCAACTTCATGATCGGTGGCCTGACCGGGCTCTTCCATGCCGATGTGGCCACCGACATCCAACTCCACGACACCTATTTCGTCGTCGCCCACTTCCACTTCACGATCATCGGTGGCTCGATCTTCGGGCTCTTGGCGGGCACGTTCTACTGGTTCCCGAAGATCACCGGGAGGATGTACCACGAGCGCTTGGGGAAGGTTTTCGCCGTCTGGGTGACCCTGGGGCTCAACCTCACCTTCCTTCCGATGTTCTGGGTCGGGGTCAACGGGATGAACCGCCGCATCGCCGTCTACCCGGAGGAGCTGGAGGCGGTCAACAGGTTCATCAGCTTCGCCGCCCTGTTCCTGGCCTGTGGGTTCCTCCTGTTCGTCGGGAACCTGCTGTGGTCGGCGCGACGTGGAGAGAAAGCGCCGGACAACCCGTGGAACGCTTCGACGCTCGAGTGGATGCTCCCGTCCCCACCGCCCGAGCACAACTTCCCGCTGCTCCCGGAGATCGTCGGCCATCCCTACGGCTACGGACTTCCTGAGTCACGGCACGCGGAGCTCGCTGCGGCAGGAGGTGAGTGACATGACCGACGACCTCGACAGGCAACGGGTGGAGGAGCTGATTGGAGCCGAGGCAGCCGGGGGCGGGTCGCTGCGGAGCCGACAGCGCCTCGGCCTGCTCGTGGCGGTCGGTCTGGCGGTGCTGACCTTGGTGGAGTACGTGATCGCCGTGACCGTCGACGATCCACTCATCTGGCTGCTGCCGTTCGTCATCGCCAAGGGTGCTCTGATCATGGAGTACTTCATGCACTTCTCGTCGTTGTTCGGTGGAGGTGAGCACTGATGGCACTGACCGTCGAGGCCGCTCACGCTCGGGCGGAGGCCGTCTATCAACCCCGGGCCAATCGGCTCGGTCTCTGGATCTTCTTCGCTTCCGAGACGTTCCTGTTCGCCGCCGTCATCTCGGCTCGCTTCGTCACGTCGGGTACCGACAAGCCCGACGATCTCAACCAGGCATTGGCGTTGGGCCTCACCGTCGTCTTGCTGGTCTCCAGTGTCAGCGCCTACCTGGCCGAGTCCTCGATCGCCGCCGACGATCGACGAGGCTTCATGGCCTACACCCGGGTCACGTTCGTGCTCGGCCTCGTCTTCCTCGGCGCAGTGATGTTCGAGTGGCGAGAGGCGCTCGAGCACTTCCCACCCGAGACGATCTACGGAAGCTCGTTCTTCGCGCTCGTCGGGCTCCACGCTTTCCACGTCCTGACGGGCGTGCTGGCGCTGGCCGTGCTGCTGATCCTCGGCCCTCGGGGCCACTTCGGGGCCCAGAACAGCTGGCCGGTCGAGGGCGTGGTCAAGTACTGGCACTTCGTCGACCTGATGTGGGTCGTGATCTACCCCACCCTCTACCTGTTCTGAGCTCTCGTGGCGACCTCGACCTCCCCTCCTCGAACCATGCCGGTGGATCGACCGGCGCGGCCTCGCCTGCTGGCGCGACTCGGGCGATTGGGGCGGGCGGTCCTCGTGGCGAGCGTCGCGGTGTGGGCGCTGTGCGCCCTGGCGCTGCTCATCTACACCAATGGGGCCAGAGCCCCCCAGACGCACACGCTGGTGATCCCCGATGGCACGCAGGCGCGGATCGCCAGTGGCGAGAACCCGCTCGAGATCCCGGCGACGTGGAGCTTCCTCGCCGATGACACCCTCAGGCTGGTGAACGACGACCGGGTCGGCCACTGGCTCGGAAGCTACTTCGTGCCAGCCCTCACCACTCAGGACTACCGGCTGCAGCGGGGGCTCGGCGGGAGCCTGTTCTGCTCGCTCCACCCTGACGGTGAGATCACGATCGACGTCGAGGTGCGCGATTTCGACTGGATGGCCACGATCGTTCCCACGCTGGCCCTCGGGCCGGCTCTGGGCGTCATCTGGGTTGGTGTCGGGCGGGTCGTCCGCCTGCTCGACGAGCCCGATCGTCGCACGCTCCCCGCCGAGGGCGCAGCCGAAAACCGCGCGGTGAGGAGAGACACATGAGCGACTCCGCTGCAACGACTCGGGAGACGGAGCGAGACCAGAGCCAGACAGAGCAGCAGGGATCGTCGTCGAGCACCGACGTCGAGCGCTCGACGATGACCGGGGAGACGTTCTTCGCGGCCCTCAAGGACGGGGCGCTGGTGCTGTTCGCCCTCTTCTTCGGTGTGGTCGCCCTCGGCATCAAGTCCTCGGGTCTAGATGGAACAGAGGCAGCGGGCCCCGTCGCCAGCTCCGGAATCATCGATGTGATCCTGTACGAGTTTGTGATCGAAGGCAACCTCGTCGCCCCTCCTGGCGAGGTGGTCCTCGAGATCGTGAACGTCGGTTCGGTCGACCACAACGTGGTCGGTCGAACGCTCGAACGTCGGACACCCGATATCCAGCCCATCGGTAGCACCACGCTGTCGCTCGGCGTCCTGGAGCCCGGTGACTATGAGCTCTTCTGCGACATATCCGGTCACGAGGAGAGTGGGATGGTCGCAACGCTCACGGTGACCGAGCCTGTGGAGCTCGACGATCCCGAGGCTTCGGGTTAGGCACCCCAGGGCTGCACGTTGTCGCGCTCCTCTCTTGGATCGGCCTTTTGTGAGGGCCCGGCGGACAGAGCGGTGGCCGGCGAGGTCTAACCCCAGTTCCGATCACCTCGCCCACACATCACGATGCTGCCGGGACTGTGTGCTCCTCGGGGGTGCAAGTTCCGCTCGTCTTGTCGCTGCAAGTCGTCATCGAAACTCAGTCGATGTGCTCAGAAGTTGGTGGCCTAGCGGAAGTTGCATCCGTAGGGCAGGCGAAGTCGGGAGATCCAGCGGCGCTGCCAGGGGGTCTCGATCGCTCGTGGGTCGTAGTTGCGCCGAACCCACTCGACAGCATCTTCGGGGGCGACGCCGGCTCCAATAGCCATGACGGCCAGCGCCGTCCCGGTCCGCCCCCGCCCGGCCTTGCACGCGACCTCAACGCGCTCTCGCTCTGCCCGCTCGAGCGTCGCCAACAATGTGTGGACCGCATCGGTCCGATTGGTCGGCAGCCAATAATCTGGCCATCGGATCCAGTCATGGGGCCAGCTGATTCCCGTCGGACGTCGTCTGAGGAGGTACACGCCGTAGTCGGGATCCTCGAACCGGGTCGGGCTGTGGAGCCCTCGTCCCCTGATTCTGACGCCGTTCGGCATGACGACGATGCCAGGGCCCTCCGCCCATCTCTCCGACACACATTCAAGTCTCGCCGGTGCTGGGGCTGATGAGGGGTCACCGAAGCCACGTTCATCGCCGAGATGGAGCTGACGGGTCTGACCCGTTCCCATGCAGATCGTGATTGTTGGTCTCACCAGGTCGGGGCTTGTGGGACGGCCTGGAAGACCTCCGGCCCTTCAGTAGACCGACATCCCACCATCTGCTGGCACGATGGCTGCGGTGATCATCCGTGCTTCGTCAGAGGCGAGGAACAGGGCAATATTGGCGATCTCGTGCGGCTCTCCCACGCCAAACGGATAGCGACGGGCGGTCTTGTCAGTTTGGGCCGGACGCTCGCCGGCGGCGGTTCCGAAGCGTTCGCGAACCCGTTCGGTCAGAACGAAACCAGGGCAGATGGCGTTAACCCGGATTCCATTGCGGGCATAGCTTGCTGCCATCGAACGAGTCAGCGAGATCACGCCGCCCTTGGCCGCGGAGTAGACGTGCATGTTGACGCCGTTCAGCGCCGCAAGGGATGACATGTTGACGATCGCCCCGCCTCCGGACGCGATCATGTGGGGCACGGCATGGCGCGAGCACAGCATGGTTCCTCTCAGATCAAGCGACATCGTGTGGTCGTAGACGGCATCGAGATCGATCTCATCTACCTTCCCGTCGGTGGTGATCGACCCACCCGCACAGTTGTAGAGGACGTCGATCGAGCCGTGGGCGACCATCACCGAGGCCATCGTCGCTTCCACCTGGTCTTCGTCGGTCACGTCGGTCTGGAGAAAGGTCGCATCGCCCCCTGCGTCGCGTATGAACTGCTCGGTCTCTTGTGCCAGGTCGGGGTTCAGCTCGGCGATGACCACCCGGGCACCTTCGAGCGCAAACCGTTCCGAGGCGGCTCGACCGATTCCGGTTCCACCACCGGTAACGACTGCCGATTTTCCCTCGAGCCTGCCCATTGGCCGCCTCCCCCTTCTCGTCAGTCCCCGCCTCCGCAGGAATCGCTCTGCTCTGGCGTGAGCGTTGCCAAAGCCTCCTTCTACCACACGACGCCATCATGGGATCGGTACCACTGTCGTCCGACCAGAGCAGGCCGCTCGCTACCGCCTCTCGGGTGATCGAGTCCTGTTGCACATCGACCCCGAGCTCGCTCGGCAGGCCGACTCCCCCGGCCCCTTCCCTCACGGCTTGCGCACCTTCGGGTTCCGGGCCTTGGGGTCGTCCGGCGACGTTGACAGATTGAGTGCTAGAGGCTGTTGGCGAAGCTGTTGATGTCGCGGATCGTTCCCAAGTACACCTCCGGCATTGCGTCACGGAACAGGCAGTCGCCGGCGTGGCACGTGCCGTTCACGGTCCGGCTAGATGCCGACACCCCAGCCGCCAGAAGCTTCTGGAAGTAGGCGAGCCCCTCATCACGGAGCGGGTCGAGTTGGTTGACGGAGATGACATGCGGGGGCAGCCCCTGAAGATCTCCTACCTCGGCGTGATACGGCCAAGCGAGCGGGTTTGTGTCGTCGGCACCGTCGGGGCTGTACATCCGGACCAGTGAGCCCATCATCGAGCAGTTGAGGAAGTAGTCGTCGTTCTCGTAGAGCGATGGGAGCGCCGGATCCTTCTCGGCGTAGACCCCCGAGATATATGGGCACTGGGCATAGACGCCGTCGATGACATCGAGCGCACCTTCCCCCTTTGCCTTGAGGGTGGTGGCCAGCGAGAGGTTGCCTCCGCCCGACTCACCGGAGATGACGATCTTCGAGATTCCAAGGGCGTCACGGTTCTCATTGGCCCATTGCAGACCGCTGAAACAGTCATTCAGGCCAGCGGGGAACGGGTGGGGGCCGAGCTTGCCGGCGGCGTTGCGGAACTCGACCCCGACGACCACCAAACCGCTGGCAGCCAACTCATCGCGCCAGCGGATGTAGCCGGCGTTCGATGCCTCGAGGATGGCCATCCCGCCGCCATGGGTATGAACGATGCCAGGCACCGGGCCGTCGACATCGGTCGGCGTGTGGATGTACAGGCTGATGTCGTTGCCGTCGACGCCCTTGATCACTTCGGTGCGCCGGTCGACGTTGGTGATGGCCGGCGCGTTGGCGCTCAGCACCTCTCCGAGAGCGGCGAAACCCTCTTCGGCTGCCATGGCGAATTCCAGCAATGCGTTGAGCGGAGAGTTGACGTCGACTGGTGCCGGATCCGGCTCACCGTCGAGACCCAGCGGCGCCACGGCCGCCACCATTCGAGGGTCTGCCCTCGGATCCGTTCTCATCAACATGTTGGGGTCACCCAATCGGCCAGGAAGAACAGGTGCATCGGTCATGCCGTCAGGCTCCCATACAGCGTGGCCTCGGTGCACGTGCGACGAGCCCAGACCCGGCCCAGCGGGACCTGCCGAGCGATGTGGCCTGTGAGGAAGACGGAGGCGCACGACCATGGTGTGTCAGCGTGACCCACGTGCCCGATAAGTGGAGCTTCGATTGGGGCGCCCGAGGACGGTCACTACGGGCGCACTCGGAGGCGTTCATCAGGGTCTGGCCGTCGACGCCGTTCGGGTCGGGCGGCGGACCCGGCGCGGTCGGAGGCGTCTCACCTCGAGTGTTTTACGCTCCTTAGTTGGGGACAATTATCGAGCCAGCCAGGTTGAGTGCACCAGCCATGGCCGCCGGGACAGGAAGCTCTGGTCGTGGAGACCGCCGCTGGTGGTCAAGACCACCGACGGTCTCGAAGGTGTACGGAAGCCTGACGACGGACTGGCCGGAAATGTAGCGACCTCCTCGACGGCAAGGAAGCGAAGCGCCACACACGTCCGGTCTCCCCGATCCGCAGCAGCCTCGCAGGCGGTGGTCGCAACCGCGGTTGTGATGCCGGCCCGCACAGAACACACCAGCGGGAACTCTCTAGATCCGTTGATCCCGAGCGGACCGGGCACCCTACATCGGCCGGTTTGCCGGCGCGACGATCCGTGATTGTGGAGTGGTGATATCGAGCGGTACGAGTCTCGGCGGCGGCGTGTTAGGTCCAGGAAGACCCGGTCCAGGAGCTACCGGTCCACGAAGACCCGGTCCAGGAAGACCCGGTCCAGGAGCTACCGGT
>JAOTYQ010000693.1 GCA_029861725.1 Acidimicrobiia bacterium
GAGGCCGCACCGCCACCGCCACCGCCACCGCCACCGCCGCCGCCGGCCCCCGAGCCACTCCCGGGCTCCGCCGTCATCAGCGAGTCGGCCGGAGGAGCCGGCATGTTGTTGTCTCCCGTGGTGCGCCGCCTGCTCGCCGAGCACGATCTCGATCCCACCACCGTCACCGGCACCGGTCTCGGCGGCCGCATCACCCGCGCCGATGTGGAGCGCACGATCCAGTCCGCGGCCGCACCCGCTCCCGACGAACCTGCTCCGGCTGCTCCGCCACCACCGGCACCGACAGCGCCGGCGCCACCCGTGAGCCGGCCGGCCCCACCGCCGCCTCCGGCTGCTCCACCGACTCCTCGAACCGAGCCCACTCCACCCTCTGCCGCCGAGTCCGGTCCCGCGGCTGCCGCCGCGGCCGCTGCGGTTTCCGAGCCGGGTCCCCGGTCCGGGTCCACTGCGTCGGTCCCGCCGCCGTCGGTCGAGCGAGAGGCTGCGGCTGCTGTGCCGCCGTCGGTCGGGGCCGAACCGGCGGCTGGCACCGATGCCGATGCCGAGTCGGCGGATGAGTCGGCCGCGACCGCAGGTGTCGAGGTCGCCGAGTCGGCCTCGAAGGGCGACCATGTCGTCCCGCTCACGAACATCCGGCGGCGCACGGGCCAGCACATGGTGGCCTCGAAGGCGACCGCGCCGCATGTGCTCACCGCGGTCGAGGTCGACTTCGAAGGCGTCGACCGGGCCCGACGCGCCCACCGATCCGAGTGGAAGCGGGAAGAGGGCTTCAGCCTCACCTACCTGCCCTTCATCGCGCGGGCGCTCGCCAACGCGATCCACGAGTTCCCGCACATGAACGCCAGCATCGGCGACGGCGAGCTCGTCGTTCACGGTGATCTGCACCTCGCGATCGCGGTCGACCTCGAGTTCCAGGGACTGCTCGCACCTGTCATACGCAACGCCGACGCGAAGCGGCTCAGAGCCATCTCGCGTGAAATCGTCGACCTCGCGACACGCACCCGTGCGAAGAAGCTGTCGGCGGACGAGATCGTCGGCGGCACGTTCACGATCACCAATCCGGGTCAGTACGGCACGCTGATGCAGTTCCCGATCATCAACCAGCCCCAGGTCGCGATCTTGTCGACCGACGGCGTGCGGCGGAAGCCGGTTGTCGTGACCGACGACGATGGCAACGAGGCAATTGCCGTGCATTCCGTCGGGGTGCTCGCGCTCGCCTGGGACCATCGTGCCTTCGACGGCGCCTATGCGGCGGCCTTCCTGGCCAAGCTGCGCGAGGTCATCGAGACCCGGGACTGGGAGGCCGAGATCTGAGCGGCTCGGCGCCGACGTTGCGGGTCCGGTGGCTCGGTCGGGTCACCTATGCCGACGCGTGGGCGCTCCAGAGTGGCTTGTTCGCCAACAGCGCCGACGACCATCTCCTGTTGCTCGAGCACGAGCCGGTCTACACGATCGGCCGCAGCGGCGATCCCGACCACCTGCTCGTCGACCCGGCCGCGGTCGGAGCCGAACACCTGCGGGTCGACCGGGGCGGCGACATCACCTTCCACGGCCCGGGCCAGCTCGTCGGGTATCCGATCCTGTCCGTTCCGGGCAAGCGGGGCGGTGGTATGGCCGACACTGCGGCGTACGTCGCATCGGTCGAGCAACTCCTGATCGACGTGCTCGGCCGACTCGGGCTCGACGGCGCCGGACGGCTCGACGGGCTGCCCGGCGTCTGGATCGGCGCCGAGTCGGCGTCGCCACGGAAGATCGCCGCGATCGGCGTGAAGCTGTCGCGGGGTCGCTCGATGCACGGCTTCGCTCTCAACGTCGACACCGACCTGAGCTGGTTCGACAACATCGTGCCGTGCGGAATCGCCGACAAGGGGATCACGTCGCTAGCCGAGGAGGGACTCGATGTCGACATGCGGACCGTGGTCGACACCGTGGTCGCGGTCGCCACTGATCGGTGGGCCCCGAATCATGGTGTCGATCGGGCCGATGTCGTGTGGCGGCACCGGGCGAGCGATCTCAGCCTCTTCTCCCGGCGAGCGGCCACGAGCAACCCGTCCGGCGAACCCGGGACATCGGTTCGCCTGTTGGGTCGGCTGGCCCAGGCCGGCGTCGACCACGGAATGCCCGCCCGCAGCCGCAAGCCGGACTGGTTACGGGTGAAGACCGAGATGGGCGCCGACTACCGCCGGCTCGCCCGGGTGATGCGCGACCTCGACCTAGTGACCGTCTGCCAGGAGGCGGGATGTCCGAACATCTACGAGTGCTGGTCCGACGGAACCGCGACGTTCATGATCAACGGCGAGCGCTGTACCCGGGCCTGTGGGTTCTGCCTCGTCGACACACGGAAGCCAGAGCCTCCCGATCGGGGCGAGCCGGCTCGGGTGGCCGAGGCCGTCGCCGCAATGGGCCTGGAGTTCGCGGTACTGACGACGGTCGCACGCGACGATCTCGACGATGGCGGCGCGGGCCAGTTCGCGGCGACGATACGTGCTATCCGATCCCGCACTCCCGGCGTGGGGGTCGAGGTGCTCGTCTCGGACTGCAAGGGGGACGCGGCCGCACTCGACATCATCTTCGCAGCCGAACCCGATGTGTTGAATCACAACGTGGAGACCGTCGCCCGCCTACAACGCGCGGTTCGGCCCTCGGCGGGATACGCGAGGAGTCTCGCCGTGCTCGCCCGGGCCAAGGCGGCCGGTCTGACCACCAAGTCGTCTGTCATGGTCGGGTTGGGCGAGACCACCGACGAGATGATCGGCGTGCTCGCAGATCTGGCGGCCATCGGTACCGACATCGTGACGATCGGCCAGTATCTCCGACCCACGAGCAGCCATCTGCCGGTCGCCAGGTGGTGGGAGCCGGCCGAGTTCGACGAGCTGGCCGGCATCGGGACGTCATTGGGAATCGGCCACGTCGAGGCGAGCCCGCTGACCCGTTCGAGCTATCACGCCAAGCAGGCCGCATCGGCCACGTCGGCGGTCGTACCCGTCGAGCTCACCTCGAGGCCTACCGGCTGAAGCTCCGTCGTTCTCGATGGTCGACCCGCCGGCAGCCCCCACCGCGGTCGATGTCTCTCGCTTCTGGTCGCGTTTGGTGAGGCTGGGGGTGACGTTCTGCGGCCAGTTCGGGGGTTTTCGGCGGGTCTACCGGCCGTCCCAGTCGCCGAAGATGAGGGTGTCGCCGGTCTTGCCGTAGGCGAATTGGTAGTCGGCGGGGCCGCTGGT
>JAOTYQ010000125.1 GCA_029861725.1 Acidimicrobiia bacterium
CCCAAGCTCGTGATCGGCTTCGACGCGATGTTGATCGTCGGCCCCGAGCACGGACGGCTGTTCCGAGAGGCCGGATGGGACAAGGCCAGGCTCCGGGCCGAGCTCGACGAGCTGCTGACGCTCCAGACCGACGAGCTGATCCGCGGAGCAGGGGGTATCGAAGAGGGCCTGCCCGAGGGGCTCGCCGGCCAGACCCTGCCGAAGTTCAGGCCCGGAGGTCTCCAGATCGTCCACGCCGGCGGCGATGCCGGCCTGTTCTCGGCTGTGCTCGGCGGGTGGGTCGGCGGTCCCAAGGGCTCGATACCCGTCACCCGAGAGATCACCGGCCAGCCGTGACCCACTCCCCGACCCATCGCCGCCCCTCTCCACACCACCTCTCCACACCACCTCTCCACACCACCTCTCCACAATGAGCAAGGAGCACACTATGACGGTCGTACTCGACCCGACGTCCGGGAAGGTTGCCCAATCGATCGAGACGGCGCCTCGGCCAAGCTCGATCGACGGGCTCAAGATCGGACTGCTCGACATCTCGAAGCCCCGCGGAGACAAGTTCCTCGACCGGCTCGAGGAGCGGTTGACCGAGCGGGGGGCGCAGGTGTCCCGCTACGTCAAGCCCACCTTCTCCAAGCCGGCACCGGTCGACCTCCGACACGAGATCGCGACCAACTGCGATGCGGTGATCGAGGCGCTCGCCGATTGAGGCAGCTGCACGTCGTGCAGTGTGCACGACATCACCGATCTCGAGCGCCGCGGCGTCCCTGGCGTGTTCGTGGCCAGCGAGGTGTTCGTCGACGCCGCCCAGTCGCAGGGCGCGGCCCTCGGCTTCCAGCCATCCCGCCACTTCGTCGAGCACCCGATCCAAGACCGTTCGGACGACGAGATGGTGACGATCGCCGACAAGGCGATCGAAGCGCTG
This sequence comes from Acidimicrobiia bacterium, assembly GCA_029861725.1. Classification (GTDB taxonomy): domain Bacteria; phylum Actinomycetota; class Acidimicrobiia; order Acidimicrobiales; family SZUA-35; genus CADEDH01. The sequence goes on from JAOTYQ010000125.1 coordinate 920, forward strand.
ATCGAGAAGCTCACCGGCTCCTGACCGTGCGATAGCCAGGCTCCAGGTGACCAGGCCGGTCGCTCAGCGCGGCAGGGCATAGGTCGACCCGTCGAGGACGGCCAGCCCGTCGCGTACGACGCCGTGCGCGACGCGGGCGGCGCGATCTGGATCATCGGGCCAACCGACGACAGCCGGGAGATCGGTGACCGGCACCGGGCCGGCCCGCAGCGCGGCAACCAGCCGTCCCCGCCCCTGACGATCGGAACCGGCGAACCGGCTCTGCGGTCCCGACACGCCCGCCGAGCCCGTGGCTGGATCGGGATCGGGCCGGCCGTCGAGGTACCACCGGCAGCTCGGCGCCAGCGGGCAGCCGTCGCAACGAGGGTCTCGTGCGGTGCAGTGACCGGCCCCAACGTCGAGCAACGCCTGGTTCCACACCCACCCTTGCCCGGCCGGGACCGCGGCGTCGGCGAGTCGCTGTGCCTCGGCCCGTCCCAGGGCTCGCCCCTCGGCACGGGCGAGGATCCGGGCGACGTTGGTGTCGAGCACCGCGTCATCGGTCTCCGAGGCGAAGACCCGGATAGCCCTCGCGGTGTAGGGGCCGACGCCGGGTAGCGCCAGCAGGTCGCTCAGGGCCGCGGGGAACCGGCCACCGTGGTCGGCCACGAGGATCCGTGCCGTTCGATGCAGGTTCACCGCTCGGCGGTTGTACCCGAGGCCGGCCCACTCGGTGATGACCTCGGCCACCGGGGCCCCCGCACACGAGGCGACGTCAGGGAATCGGCGGAGGAAGCGGGGCCACCGATCGATGACCCTGCTCACCTGGGTCTGCTGGAGCATCAGCTCGGAAACGAGGACCGCCCACGGGTCCCGACTCTCACGCCATGGCAGCGAGCGGCCGTTGAGCTCGAACCAAGCGAGGAGGTCAACACCGACGTCCAACCCGGCGCCGCGCTCGCTTGGGGCCACGGTTCGACAGGGTAGTCCTCGGCTCGGGCCGGATGTGAGCCGGGCCGATGTGAGCCGGGCCACGAGCAGCTTCTACGCTGAGCGGTCATGACCGAGCCAGATCTCACCGAAGCAGCCGCCGCGATCGAGACCGCCGCCGACGTCGTCCGGGTGGCCACCCGCAGCCTGGCCGAGACCGGCTCCGTCGACGCCGATCAGGTCCTCGCCTACGACCTGGCCCACGCCGCAGCGGCCGTCGAGACGGCGCGATCGATGCTCGACTACGGCGCCAAAGGGGAGATCGAAGGCAGGCTGACCTGTGTGTTCGTGGCGGACGTTGTCGCCGACCTGGCCGCCAAGCTCTGGGCGAGGGAAGCGGTCTGGGGAGCGGAGGCCTCGGCGCTCGAGTCCAGTCGCTCGTTCGTGACGTCCTGGCGCGATCCGGCCCTCCTCGCCGAGCTGGCTCGCGAGGACGGACCCCGCCATCTCGACGACGAGTTCGAGCTCGTCCAGGACTCGTTCCGCCGGTTCGCCGAGGAGCAGGTTGCGCCTCACGCCGAGCACATCCACCGAGAGAACACCGACATCCCCGAGCCGCTCATCCAGGGCCTGGCCGAGATGGGCCTCTTCGGCCTGTCGATCCCGGAGGCCTACGGCGGGTTCGCCGGCGGCGGTGAGTCCGACTACTACGGCATGGTAATCGCCACCGAGGAACTGAGTCGGGCATCGCTCGGGGCAGCCGGCTCGCTGATCACCCGACCGGAAATCCTGGCCCGGGCCCTCGAGGCCGGCGGGACCGAGGAGCAGAAGCAGACCTGGCTGCCCCGGCTGGCGGCGGGGGAGATCATGAACGCGGTTGCGGTCACCGAGCCGGACTACGGCTCCGACGTCGCCAACATCAAGGTCGCCGCCTCTCGAGTCGACGACGGCTGGCTCATCACCGGCGTGAAGACGTGGTGCACGTTCGCGGCCCGAGCCGACGTGCTGATGTTGCTCGCTCGAACCAACCCCGACCGATCGCTCGGCCACCGGGGCCTGTCGATCTTCATCGTGCCAAAGGACCGAGCCGACGGTCACGGCTTCAAGCTGACCCAACCGGGCGGCGGCACGATGGAAGGTCGCCCGATCGACACCCTTGGCTACCGGGGCATGCACTCCTACGAGCTCGCATTCGACAACTGGTTGGTCCCGGCCGAGAACTTGATCGGCGAGGCCTCCGGCGAGGGTCGGGGCTTCTACTACCAGATGGCGGGCTTCGAGAACGGCCGACTCCAGACCGCGGCCCGGGCGCTAGGCGTCATGCAGGCCGCGTACGAGGCGGCGAAGGAGTACAGCGAGAACCGGATCGTGTTCGGCGCACCGATCGCCGACTACCAGTTGACCCGGGCCAAGCTGACCCGCATGGCGGCGCTGATCCAGGCCGCTCGCCAGTTCGCCTACTCCGTCGGCCGGATGATGGCCAAGGGCGAGGGCCAGATGGAGGCGTCGATGGTGAAGGCCTACGTGTGCAAGGCTGCCGAGTGGGTTACCCGCGAAGCCATGCAGATTCACGGCGGCATGGGCTACGCCGAGGAGTACGCAGTGAGCCGCTACTTCGTCGATGCCCGCGTGCTCAGCATCTTCGAGGGTGCCGATGAGACGCTGTGCCTGAAGGTGATCGCCAGGAGCCTGGTCAGCGCAGTCGACGCCTAGCTCAACCTCCTTCGACAACCTGACAATCCCAGAGCAGCGAGGATCGCTCGGCTAAAACCAGACTCGCTGTGCTGTTCCCGACAGTTGCGTTCGCGCTCTTCTTCTGCGTCGCTTTCCTGGCGAACTGGCTCCTCCGGCCGAAGCCCACCGTGTGGCGCGTGGCGATGATCGGCCTCAGCTTCTTCTTCTACGGCTATTGGGACGTCCGCTTCGTCACGCTGCTGGCGGGGAGCATCGTCCTCAATCACATCGTGGCCACCGCCCTGTTCGCCAAGCGCGTCGACGGGAGGCTGAGCGCGGCGGGGCGACGCGTCCTGGTAGCGGGCGTGGCCGCCAATCTCGGGATTCTCGGCTTCTTCAAGTACTACGGCTTCTTCGTGACCTCGGCCGAGAACGCGCTCGGCCGGTTCGGGATCGAGGTCGGACCGCCGCTGCTCGACATCACGTTGCCGATCGGGATCTCGTTCTTCACGTTCCAGGCGATCAGCTACATCGTCGACATCGGCCGCAGCCGCTTCGACCGTCCCCTCCCCTTGCTCAGCCTCGGCTTCTACCTCTCCTTCTTCCCCCAGCTGGTCGCCGGCCCGATCGTCAGGGCGACCGACATGGCACCTCAGATCAGCCGGCGGCCCGACCCCCGGACCATCCCGGCCGGAGAGGCGTTCTGGCTGATCGCCCAAGGCCTGGTGAAAAAGGTGGTCATCAGCAGCTACCTGGCGACGAACCTCGTCGATCCGGTGTTCGACGTTCCCGGCGACCACTCCCGGTTCGAGGTCCTGCTCGCCATCTACGGCTACGCCATCCAGATCTACGCCGACTTCAGCGGGTACACCGACATCGCTATCGGCTGCGCCCTCCTGCTCGGGTTCCGCTTCCCCCAGAACTTCGACTCCCCGTACCGGGCGCGCTCCATCGCCGAGTTCTGGCATCGCTGGCACATCAGCCTGTCGACATGGCTCCGCGACTACCTCTACATCCCACTCGGCGGCAATCGCCGGGGCCGGCTCCTCACCCAGCGGAACCTGGCGATCACGATGGTGCTCGGCGGGCTCTGGCACGGCGCAGCGTGGACGTTCGTCGCATGGGGTGCGATCCATGCGATCGCGCTTGGCGTGGAGCGCGTGCTGCGAGAGCGCTGGCGACCGCTCGGGCTGCCGCCTCGGGCCGTCGCCACCCTGTCGTGGCTGACGACGTTCCACGTGATCTGCGCGGCGTGGGTCTTCTTCCGGGCCGACAGCCTGACCCGGGCGTTCGAGCTACTCGAACGACTCGTCGCTGGCGGTGAGCCGTCGACGGTGTTCTCCGCCGTTGCGGTCACCCTCATCGCAGCCGTCGTCGCCTCACAGTTCCTCTCCGCCCGATCGGTCGATCGGATCCGGTCCGAGTTCGCCCGAGCCGCGCCGCTCGCCCAGATCACCCTGCTCGCCCTGACGCTCACGATCATCGACGCCTTCGGGCCCGACGGCGTCGCCCCCTTCATCTACTTCCAGTTCTGATGCCGCCCCTCGCCCGATCCGACCAGCGGCTCCGGCCGGTCGATCCGGAGCACGATCAACGCGGTGACACGATGCCGGCCGGCAAGGTCTTCGTGGTGATGGTTGGCGTGCTGTCACTGGCTGCGCTGTTCAACGCCGAGGCGATGTTGCAGCGGGTGGAGACGAGCGAGCTCGGCCGCGGCCGAGACGTGGCGCTGTGGTTCTGGCGCCCTGTCGAAGCCGTCAGCACCCCCCTGGGGTTCGGCATGCCCCGCTCGGGCGTCGAGGCGCTTCGGGGAACCCCCGGCCCCGACCCTGGCCAGACGGTTGCAGGGAGCGATCCTGAGTCGTCTGAGCAGGCGGCCGAGGCTCGTGGCCCGGTCGGCGGGTCAGGGCAACTCGGACACGAGCCGTTCATTCCCGATCCGGCGGCCCCGACGACCATCCCGGGGACCGGCGGCCCGACAACGACGCCGCTCGATCCCCCCGGTTCGCTCCCGGGGATCGAGCCCGGCGCCGATCGACCATCGACCGCCACGCCACTCGGACTCCCCCCGCCCCAGCCACAACCCGACCCGCCGGCCGCGACCGCCCCGGCCGAGCCGCTCTCGACTCCCGTCACCGACGGGACCGGGACCGCGCCGACGTCGACCACGCCCGAACCGGCACCGCCGGGCTCGGTCTTCCCACTCCGGCGGCCGACGGTCGAGGACCCCTTGCGCATCCTGATCATCGGCGACTCGACGATGGACGCCGTCGGTAACTCGATGCTGCGGGACCTGAGCAACACCGGCGTTGCGACCGCCGAGCTCGACTACCGCATCTCGACCGGTTTGTCCCGACCGGACTTCTTCGACTGGCCCGGCCACCTACGAGAGGCGAGAGCGGCGGGGCAGATCGAGGTCGTCGTCATCATGATCGGCGCCAACGATGCCCAACCCTTCCTCATCGACGACCAGCCCGAGGCCCATGGCACCGAGCTTTGGTTCGCCACCTACCGGCACCGGGTGGCGGCGCTGCTCGACGAGCTGACCGCCGACGGCGGGTGGGTGCTGTGGATCGGCCAGCCAGTGATGCGGAGCGAGGACTACAGCGCAAAGATGCAGCAGCTCAATCAGATCTACGCCGAGGAGATCAGCCGTTACCCGACGGCGATCTACATCGACTCCCGGTCGGTCATGAGCGATGGGAGCGGCGTCTATACCGCGTATCTCGTCGACGGCGGTGGCACCCGCCAGCTGGTGCGCCAGGGCGACGGCGTCCACCTCACCTCGGCCGGCGGCGATCGCCTCTCCCCGCTGATCGTCGAGGAGCTGAATCGGATCGCCCCGCTGTACTAGGAGTACCCGCCCGATTCGACCGGGGTCGGGTGAGCGGGCAGCCTGGTCGCCATGACCAGTGCCTCGGATCGCATGCCAGCCATCTCCCTCGCCGCCGTCGGCGGTCGCCGACTGCAGACCATCGGGCTCATCAAGGAGATCGAGGCCCGGGGGTTCTCCGGCATCTTCTGCCCGAGCTTCGGCGACGCGATGGGGTTATGCCTGTCGATCGCCCACCACACCTCGCGCCTCGAGTTCGGGACCGCCATCCAACCGATCTACTTCCAGCTGCCGTCAGCGCTGGCCACGTCGGCCGCCTACATCCACGAGATCGCCGAGGGCCGCTTTCGGCTCGGCATCGGCGTTACCCACGCACCGACCCACTCCCGCCTTGGCTTGAATGTTGGAAAACCGCTCGCCGACACCCGCGACTACGTGGAGGCCATGCAGAAGCCCGGCGAGCAGATGGGCGGCCTGCCCCCGATCACCCTGGCCACACTGCGCGACAAGATGGTGGCGCTGGCGGTGGAGATCGGCGACGGAGCTGTGTGGGCCAATGCATCCCGCTCCCGGATGGCCCACTCCTTGGCCGCAATCCCTCAGGAGCGGATCGACGATGGCTTCTACATCGGCAACATGATCCCGACCGTCATCGACGACGACGTCGAGGCCGGCGCCGCCCGCAACCGAGCAACCCTCAAGGGCTACGTGGCGCTGCCCAACTACCGGAACTACTGGAAAGAGGCCGGCTACGAGGACGAGATGACCGCAGTCGAGAAGGCGATGGAAGCCGACGACCCCGAGGGCATCACAGCGGCGATGAGCGACAGGTGGCTGTCCGACTGCACGCTCTACGGCTCGGTCGGCCAGGTCCGGGACGGCGTCGAGGCCTGGTTCGACGCCGGTGTCTCCAGCCCGATCCTCGTCCCGTCATCGACGAGTGGCGGTCAGATGAAGGCGTTCGAAGAGCTCTTCGCCGCCTACGCCTGAGCGGTCGGGGTCTCCCTACCTACCCCGCAGAAGCCCTGTGCGGTCAGAGCCCGAGCTGGCGGGAGGCGAGGTCGCGCATGATCTCCTCGGACCCCCCACCGATCGCCTGCACCCGGACCTCGCGATAGAGGCGCTCGACCACGTCGCCACGGAGGTAGCTGGCCCCGCCCAAGATTTGAGCAGCCTCCCGGGCGCAGAACTCGTAGGTGGTCGTGGCCGCCACCTTGGCCTCGGCGATCTCGGCGACCGGGTCGTCGCCCTGGTTCAGGCGCCACGACAGCAATGCGTTCCACGCCTCGCTGGCGTTGATCAACCGGTCCATCTCGACGAGCTTGTGCCGGATCACCTGATGCTCGACCAGCTGCTTGCCGAAGGTCTCGCGCTCTCGAGCCCACGCGACCGCCTCGTCATAGCAGACCCGAGCGAACGCGGTCGACTGGATCGCCATGTCGATCCGCTCGGCGTTGAAGTTGTTGACGATCGCCGAGAATCCGGTGTTCTCCTCTCCGATCAGGTTGGTCACGGGCACCCGGACGTCGTCGAAATAGAGAGTGGCGGTATCGGAGGCCAGCCATCCCATCTTGTCGAGCTTGGTCCGGGACAAGCCTTCCCGGTCACCCTCGATCAGCAGGAGCGAGATCCCGGCTGGACCCTCGGGGCCGGTTCGAACTGCGGTAGTGAAGAAGTCGGCCCGCATCCCCGAGGTGATGAACGTCTTCTGTCCGTTGACGACGAGCTCGTCGTCATCCCGTCGGGCGGTGGTTCGGATCCGAGCCACGTCGGAGCCACCGCTGGGCTCGGTAATGGCGAGCGCTGCGATCGCCTCCCCGCTCTGGCACGGGGTGATGACGCGGGCCTTCATCTCGTCCGACCCGAAGCGCTGCACCGGTGGCAACCCGATGTAGTTCGAGAACATGGACGCAACCACGCCCCCCGACCCTGCCGAGCACAGCTCCTGCATGAGGACGAGCCGCATGAGGGCGTCCCGCTGGCCGTGGCCGCCGTACTCGGCGTCGAAGCCATCACCGAAGAGACCGATCGCCCCGGCCTTCTTGTAGAGCTCGCGTGGCACCTCGCCATCGAGATCCCACTGGTGGACGTGGGGTGCGATCTCGTTGTCGGTGAACTGACGGACGACTTGGCGGTACGCCTCGTGGTCCTCGCTGAAGAAGGGTGTGGATACGGTGCTCACGGGAAAAGCCTACGGTCGCCCGGGGTGCACCTCAAGGCTCAGGCCAATTCCCGTAACAGCTCCGACGCCACCGCCATGTCGGCCTCGGCGGCTTCGGCCGGCAGCAGCAGGCCGTCACCGGTCGCCACCCGATCGATGAGGCCGAGCGCCACCACTTCGAACGGAGCTACCCACGCCGGCACGTCGCGACCGAGCGTTCGCTCTACGATCGCCCGCCAGTACTGCTCCGGGACGCGTCGACCGACCCCGGTCACCAGCCACGTCGGGGTCGACGTCGCCCTCGCCGTCGCCGCGAGGGTCAGGTTGCCGACGTCGGTGAGGGCAGCTGCCGGTCCGGTGGCTGCCGCTTCGATGAGGGCGACGTCGGCTTCCTGGAGGGCGCCAGCCAGGTGGGCGGCGTCGATCTCCTCGGCCTCGACATCGCTGCGATCGAGACGCCGGACGACCGATGCGCCCTGTCCGTCGACGTCGACGACCAGCACGAACAGGTCGCCCCGGCGAGGTAGGGCGCTGACGATGATGTCGGGCCAACCGCACACGACGACGGTGGCACCGTCGGGCAGGCTGTGGGCCAGCTCCCGGTCGGTACCGTCGTTCTGCAACTCCTCGATGACCGCTCGGGCCTCGGCCCACGGGTCGTCGCTCATCGTGAGTCGGGTGCACATCCACCACAGCGGGCCGACCGCAGGTTGGCGGGTCAGGAGCCGCCGAGCTGCGGTCACGAGCGCCGGTGGGTCGTGGCGGAAGACGCCGAGCGCAGAGGCCGCCTCCTGAACCAGGAGCCCGGCATCGGCCCCGCTCGCCCGTGCGACGTACCGGAGCTGCTCGATGGGATGCACAGAGCGACCTTATCCGGAACCGGAACGCCGGGATTCATCGAGTCAGCGGCCTGGGTAGAGGCGGTGAGCGGTCGCTACCGTGGCTTTCGCGCCCGCTCGCTCCCACCTCCGGCTGGGTGGCGCTCTGGTGTAGACCCTGTTAGTGACAGTGTTGTTGACAACGCGGTGTTGTTGACAACGCGGTGTTATTGACAATGCGGTGTTATTGACAATGTTGTCGCGTTGATGATCCGGAGGTTCGGAGAATGGCGATCGGTGCGCTAGTCTCGCCGCCCGTGGCAGATGCTCCACCCGATATCGTCCTCGATTCGCTCAGAGGCGACGGCTACCCCTTGCGCGACTGGCTCACCGCGTATCCGTTGCTGCTGGTGGGGCTGGATCCGTATACCCACGAGAGCGCCTGGATCTTGGAAACCGCTGGCCGGCTGCTCGACCACTTCTCCCCGTCGGACATCCGAGTCGGCTGGCTCGCCACCACCGATGACGACGGCTGCCGCCAGTTCCTCGGTCCGTGGGCCGAGCGGTTCCTGACGTTCCCCGATCCCGACCGCGAAGCGGTGCTGGCCTTCGGCGTCGAACGACTCCCTGGGCTGATCCACATCCGCTCCGATGGGTATTTGACCGTCGCCAACGGCTGGGATCCCGAGGGGTGGCGGGCGATCGTCGGCGACCTGGCCAAGATCCTGTCGTGGACGCGACCCACCATCCCTCGCCCAGGCGACCCGACCCCGTACGTCGGAACGCCGGTCAAGGGCCACTGACCCAGCCGGGCCGGCCGTCTCGAACCCCAATCGGCCTGCGGGCGCAGGGGTCTGGTAGACAGGTTCCGTGGTCACAGCACGATTGGACCGGATGGTCCGCTACGTCCGCCGGTGGCGCATGGCCACTGACAGCGACGATGCGCTGACCGTCGAGGCCGATCTCCCCGATGCCGACGCCCGACGGCTCCAGCGACTGATCGATGAGTGCGTCGAGGACCGCGGTGGGGAGATGGCGGCCAGGACGAAGGCCCGGACGATCGGGGCGACGTTCTCCAAGCTCGACACCGTAGGCCGCCGGCGCTTCTTCGAGATCCTTGCCGAGTTCTACGGCGGGGACGACGAGGAGGTCGACACCGCCATCGACGCCGTGATCCGTGCCAGGAAACCAGAGGACCGTCGGGCTGCCGAGTCCGACCTACGGTCGGCGCTCGAGCCGCGACGGGAGCGCCTGCTACGACGCTTCGCTGGTCTAGACGGCGGCCTGCCGTTCCTCGTCACGCTCAGGGAGGACCTCCGCACCCATCTGGCGTCGCATCCGAAGCTCGCCGCCGTCGACGCCGACCTCAAACGAATCCTGGAGAGCTGGTTCGACGTCGCCCTGCTCCGCTTGGAGCGGTTGACCTGGGACTCGTCCGCAGCTCTCCTGGAGCGCCTCATCGACTACGAGGCGGTCCACGCCATCGAGTCGTGGGACGACTTGAAGGGTCGCCTCGGTCCCGATCGGCGATGTTATGCGTTCCTGCACCCGTCGATGCCCGACGACCCGCTCATTTTCGTCGAGATTGCGCTGACCGAGGGAATCGCTGCCACGCTCGGCTCCGTCCTCGATCACCGGTCCGAAAACGGCGTCGCTCCCGAGTCGGCCGACACCGCCATCTTCTACTCGATCTCCAACTGTCACGACGGGCTCGCCGGGGTCCGCCTCGGGGATTTCCTGATCAAGTCGGTGGCCGAGCGACTGTCGGACGAGCTACCGAACCTGCGGCAGTTCGCCACCCTGTCGCCACTCCCCGGCTTTCGGCGCTGGTTGCAACAGGCGATCGTCGTCGGCGATGTCGTGCTGACCGATGCCGAGGCGGCCAGGCTGAAGCCTGACGAGCCGGAACGAGCCGACTCGACGTTCGCCGCGCTGGTGAACGGGGCGATGCCCGCTCCGGACGACCCGCTGCTCGAACGGGCTCGCCCGATCCTGCTCCGCCTCGCCGCCGACTATCTTCTCAACCGTCGCCGGCGGACATGGGCGCTCGACCCAGTCGCTCACTTCCACCTCTCGAATGGCGCAATCATCGAGCGCCTGAACTGGTGGGCCAACCCCAGCGCAGCGGGGTGGGAGCGCGGCCTGGGCATGATGGTGAACTACTGCTACCGGCTCAAGCACATCGAGCGCAACCACGATGGCTACATGGGGAGTGGGGAGATCACCAGCACCGATGCGGTCCGCAAGCTCCTGGCGCCGGTCGGCCCCGATGGAGAGCGCTGAGCAGAGAGGCGGCCGAGCATCGGTAGGGAAACGACCAGAGCCGCCGGCCGAAGCCGACGGCTCTGTTCGGTCACTGTTCTTCGTGCTAGCGCACGGCCGGGCGGCTAGAGCGCCCGAACGTTCTTCGCTTCCTCCCCCTTGCGGCCTGGAGCGACATCGAATTCAACCTGCTGACCCTCATCCAGCGTCTTGTAGCCTTCGCCGACGATGTTCGAGAAGTGCACGAACACGTCGTCGGCGCCCTCGCGGGAAATGAAGCCGAAGCCCTTCTCGGCGTTGAAGAACTTCACGGTACCTGTAGGCATGGAACTACTTTCGTCTCTGTATGAACCGACCCTTGTGGTGAGTCCACGTACCAGATTCTAAATCGACGTGCAGACAACTCCCCACCAAATGGCCGGAATGGATTTGACAGTTTGTCAATCTCGCGTTGCACTCCAACGTCGAGGCGACCCCCGGAGACCA
>JAOTYQ010000694.1 GCA_029861725.1 Acidimicrobiia bacterium
TTGATCAGCAGACTCCTAGCGTCAGAGAAGACCCAATCTACGAGCCTCGGTGATTGCCTCGTCCCGACTGGCTACGGCGAGTTTGGTGTAAACGTGGCGCACATGTGATTTGACGGTGTTGCGAGACACATAGAGTCGCGATCCGATATCTCGGTAGTTCGGTGTGGTGGCGAGCAGGTTGAGGACCTCTAGTTCACGTGGGGTGAGTTGTTCGACGAGTTCGTCGCTGCGTCCGGTTAGAGGAATACGCTCGCCTGGCTGAGCATGGAGGGCCGAGGACAAGTTTGCCAAGAAGAACGGGCTAGCGACCGACTCCGCAGTACCGGCTAGTGGCGACGTGACCAGGCTCTGGATTGAGGCGCGTACCTCCTCCGATGCATCCAAGAACCGACGTAACATCCCCTCGTGCTCCGCATACGCTGTCGCCTTGGCAACGAGATCGAGACACCGCCGGTGGTCTCCCCTGCGCTTCGCCATCGTTGCGGCGCCAAGCAGTATCTCGATCGTCTGTGGTCGCGGCTGCTCGGCCGCCGTGCGCTCGATATTCGGCACCTCGTTCACTGTCCCTTCGGCGGCGGACAGCCGAAGTCGTAGAGCTAGGCTAAGTGGCCGTTCAGACGAGGTAGCGCGCGTGCGCACCCACTGTCGCGCCTCGTCGATATCGTCGGCTCGCAGCGCCACGTCAATCAGTCCTTCGCACAGGAACGATCGGAGAAGCGGCGAACTTTCGCCGCTGAGGTATGTCCGTCCGCACTCGATGAGTTGCAGTCGAGCTTTGTCGAGCTCGCTACGGCTGGCAAGCGTCCGGCTGGCTGACACCTGGACAGGTATCATCTCCCACCAGACTGGCCGAGTCGACCGTCGGGCTCGGGCCAGGAGCTGCTCGGCTTCCTCGAGTTGATTCCTCTCCCAGGCAATGTCAGCGAGCGCGAGACAGGCAGGCACGACTATTGCGGTGTCGTCGCCCCCCCAGGCGACGTGGCGATCGAGTGATTCCTGGGCGTAGCGCTCAGCCTGTTGGAGGTTGCCTTCTGCGCAGGCAACGCGGGCCATCCAGCCCAGAGACTCAACGTAGAAAAGCGGAGAGCTCGACTCCTGCGAAGCAGCCCCAAGAGCAGCGCTAGCAGCCGCCAAATCGCCTGCAAAGAACGCTGCGAGGCCCACGAGAGCCGAGTGCAGGGCTCGAGGTCTCAAGGCGAAGGTGAACTCGCCTATTGCGTTGGAGGCAGGGCAGGGCGGGCTGGCAAGAGCAGCTGCGATCTCTTCGAATGCGTCGAGTCGGCCGCGCTGCATGAGTACATGTGCTCGCTGTTGAGTGGCCACATATTGGATGTAAGATGAGGTATTGAGCTCCTCGATTTCGTCGAGGAGCTCAAGCGATTGGGAGGTTTGGCCGCAGAGTGTGTGGGCCTGCGCCAGAGCTAAGCTGATCTCAGGCCGATCAGGTGATCTGGCTTGCCGGAGGAGTGGGATCCACGATCGTATTTGGTCGAACTCGCCTTGATGTGCGAGCTGGAACCCGTGTTGCATGATCAGTGCGCTGACCCTCGCGTGGTCTTGAGTTTCCGCAGCGTGTACGAGCGCCGATCGGATGTCGCCTCTCTCTTCGAACAGCCTACTGGCTCGATGGTGGAGCAAGGCGCGGCGGTCAGGGTCCTCGATACTGAGCGTAGCCATCAGGAACTGTGCAAACAGCCCATGGATGTGGAATTCCTCAGCAGGGCCTGGGAGGCGAGTAAGGAAGAGATTATTGTCGTAACTCTGCCTGAGTAGCTCCCTACTGTCGGTCCGTTCACGAAGCGCGTCACATACTTCGGGCGTGAGGTCGTCGAGAATCGAGCTGTCGAGTAGGAAAGCCCGGAGCTCTGCTGACAGTTGCCCCAGCACTTCTCGAACGAGGTAGCCCGAGATGAGCTCGTCGTCGGTGGGAAATCGAGCCAGGAAGTCGCTCGGATCGGCGTGTCGCATAGACAACAAGGCGAGCGTGATCCCGCCGGCCCAGCCCTCGGTGGCTTCCACGAGCCGTGTCAGATCCTCGTCGGCAAGCTCCAATCCGGCCGCCTTGACCGCCGATCGCGTTTCGGCAGCAGTGAACCGCAGATCCAACGAATCGATCTCTGCCAGCCGTCCGGATACCTGCCATCGGGGCGATGGCCATGGTGGCTTGGTGCGGGTGAGTATCAGGAACCGCGGCGGCCCAGGCACCCGCTCGAGGAGGGTTTGGACCTTCACCAGGGCCTCGGCTGACGTCAGCTCGTGGAAATCGTCCAGCACAATCACTGGCTCACCAGGCACGGCAGCGAGTCGGTTGGCGAGAACTGTGAGCCACGTGTCGTCGGGCGGCTCGTCGTCAGCCAATGAGCGGCCCAAATCTTCGGTGGCGACGCCGAGGCCTTCGATGGCGGAAACCAGGTACTGCCAGAACAAGACGGGATCGTCTAGGCCGCGCCGCAACGTCAACCAGGCGATCGGCCGACCAGCGGCGTTTGCCGAGCGAAGCCAGTCGATCGTCAACGAGGTCTTTCCGGAGGCAGGCTCGCCCGACACCACGGTGACCGGCCGACGGAGACTCTTGTCCATCAAGTCAATGAGACGGGGTCGCCTGACGAGCACACCGGTCGATCTCGGTGGCGCCAAAAGGGACACTATGAGGGAGGTAGGATTCTCCATGACTCGCTAGCCCACGCCTGAAGCCTTGAGAGAGTTCCCGCCAGCGGCACCATGTCTCGTGGTGTCACGGATCATGCCACGTGCTCGTGTCGCATTCGGAGACGGAGGGGGCGTCAACGCGGCTGATCGGCGCTCCCGGAGCCGCCGAACAGACTTGACAGCACTCCGACCGGCGGTTGATTTGCGGTGTTTTCGAACCTCCTCGCGGAGACTGCTGGTCGTTGACCCTCCGCAAGGTCGATGCCGAACCCGAGAGTTCGACAACTCGTTGCGTTCACAACCACCGCGTCTCAGTGCACTAGGCAATATTGCTTAGTTAGATTGTGAAGGCACTCTCAACCCATTTCATGACCCTTCAAGGGTGATTTTGCTGTTCACTCGTTCGCCCTCCGATGACGACCTGTCCAGGGTGTCGTGTTCCTGCGGCCGCGCGGCCAGGTTGTTCGTCGCAACCATGACCGCTGCCTCCGCATGCTCCCGGGTCACCCGCCCCGAATCACCCCCGAGGGCGATCCAGGGCGGCCGCCAATCTGCCAAGGTGTGGAAG
>JAOTYQ010000696.1 GCA_029861725.1 Acidimicrobiia bacterium
GCCGGTCACCGACGAGTATCCGGTCGGTGAGGCGAACTCCTTCCAGGGCAAGCTGAACTGGGTCCGGATCGACCTCGAGGACGACGACGTCAGCCACGAGGAGCCGGACGACCTGAAGTACAAGCGGATGATGGCCCGCCAGTAGCAGCGGCGACCCCCCACTCCGGGGGCGGCGGTCCACATGGGCGGCCGCCCCCGGAGGACGTTGCGGGGAGATTGCAGCCGGCGAGCTCGCGGCCCGACGCTTCGGCGTGGCGGCCGACGCCACCGTGACGATCGTGAACGACACGTCGTGCACGGACCCGGTGTCTCCCACCGTGCCCCCATCCGGGGCTAGTCGCCGCAGGTCCGCGGCTGGACAATCGAACCGTGCGCAACACGGGCCGAGCGAAGAGTTGATGTGATGAGCAGCACAGACGAGCCAACGGCCGGTCAGACCAGCGAGCCGGCGAGCAACCTCACCACTGCGACGCCGCCGGACGTGGACGACGTGGACGACCTGGACGGCGCTGCCGCTCCCGAACGGCCACCGGTCGCGTCGTATCTGTTCGCAGCTGACGCCGGTGCGCCATTGCGCCGTCGACCGGCCGACGTCTGGCGGTTCCTCGTGGCGGGAACCATCTATGTGCTGCTCGGCTGGGCGGCGTCGAGCCGGCCGCCGCTCGACGAGCGCACGCTCGAACTGTTCGACTCTGTTCCGGACTGGCTCCGGGTCATCGGCTGGATCGGCTACACGGGCGCAGGCCTGGCCGCGATCGGGCTGGTGATCGCCACCCTGCTGCGCGGGGGCGTGGGGCGCGGTGTGTTCCGTGACGTCGTCGTCTCCCTCCTCGTTGGCGTGGGACTGGTGCTGTTGGGAGCGCGCCTGGCGACCGGATCCTGGCCGGACTTCCTGCCCGAGTTGTTCGACGTCGAGAGCGATCCTGCCTATCCGACGCCACGAACCGGGCTGGTCGTCCTTGTGGTGTCGGCCATGGCGCCGTACTTCACCTACTCCGTCCGCAAGCTCGGGTGGTGGGTGATCGTCATCAGTGCTGTCTCACCGATCCTGCTGGGTCTGTCGTCGATCACGGCGGTGCTCGGTGCCCTCGCGCTCGCCTCGCTGAGCGTGGCCATCGTGCGACTCATCTACGGTTCACCCGAGGGGCTGCCCCCGCTCGGACGCCTCGTCGAGACGCTCGAACGGGTCGGCGTGCCGACCACCGATCTGGCCTATCTGCCCGACCAACCCGGCACGGTGGGCTTGGCCACCGCCACTGCGGCCGACGGTCGCAGCCTGACCATCAAGGTCTACAGTCAAGACGCCGCCGACCGCCAGCAATCCGAGCGGGTGTGGAAGTCGATGTGGTACCGCAGCAGCGGGCCGACACCCGCCGCCGGGCGTGTGCAACAGGTCGAACACGAGGCTTTGGCGCTGCTCGTCGCGGACCGGGCCGACGTGAGTGTCCCGCAGGTCATCGAGGCAGGACAGGACGAAGGCGGCGACGTCCTGCTCGTGGTGGTCGAACCCGACGGCACCCCACTCGGAGACGTACCGGACGGGGAGCTCGACGACGCGACGCTGCTCGGGATCTGGCGGTCGCTGGGCCGGCTCCAGGAGTTCAAGATCGCCCACGGCAGGATCGGCCCGACCACCGTTCGTGTCGGGGCCGGCGGGCCCTCGTTCGTCGACTTCAACCAGTCCTCGATGCTCCCGACTCCACAGCAGTACGGTGCCGACATCGCCTCGCTGCTCGGCACCACGGCCGCGCTCGTGGGCCCGGAGCGGGCGGTCGACATCGCCCTCGAGGGCATCCAGCGCCGCCGCCTCGTCGCGGCGCTGCCGTTCCTGCAGGATGCCTGTGTCGAGCCCAGCCTGCGGACGTATGTGAAGCACTCGAAGGTGAAGTTCGGTCGAATTCGCGAGGTCCTGGCCGAGCGGCTGGAGGTCGACGAACCCGAGCTGGTCTCCGTGCGACGGGTCAGCGTGCAGGACCTCGTCGTGGTGTTCTTCATGATCGTGGCCGCCAACGCGCTGATCTCCCAGATCGCCGAGGTCGGGTTCGACACCCTCGTCGATGAACTGAAGACCGCCTCGATCGGTTGGCTCATCGCAGCGTTCGTGATCAAGGTCGCCGGCTACTCCACGGCACACATCGAGCTCACCGCAGCCGTGGCGAAGCCGCTTCCCTACGCTCCGACAGCCATCCTCCAGCCGGCGAAGAGCTTCGTCGGCCTCGTGGTTCCATCGGCGGCAGGCACCATGGCGGTCAACATCCGCTTCCTCCAGAAGCAGGGCGTCCCGACCGCAGCCGCCGCGGCCCAGGGACCCCTCATCAGCCTGGTCGACAACGCCGTCGAGATCATCCTGCTCCTGCTGACAGGTTGGGCGATGGGGCAGGCAGTCGAGAGCGACAGCCTCGGTGATCAAGGCTCGGGCGGTCTGCTGGCCATCGTCGGCGTCGTGATCGTCGTCGGCCTGATCGTCGTCGCCGTGGTTCCGAAGCTGCGAGCCAAGGTGTGGCCGAAGGTCGTCGAGGCGTTCACGGCGGTCAAGGACATCGTGAGCTCGCCGTCACGACTGGGGCGGATCTTCCTCAGTGAAACGCTCGAGAAGATGGTCGGCGCGCTGGCGCTCGGTGCCGTCGTCGCCTCCTTCGGACTCGACGTCTCCTTCACGGCGCTGATCTTCGTCACCGTCGGCACGAGTCTGCTGGCCGGGCTGGCGCCCGTGCCCGGCGGCATCGGGGTCGCCGAGGCCACGATGACGGCGCTGCTCACCGCCGTCGGCGTTCCCTCCGAGCAGGCGTTCTCCGTCGCCATCGTGTACCGGCTGATCACCTCCTACATCCCGCCGATTCTCGGCTTCTTCTCCCTGAACTGGCTCAAGGACAAGGGCTACCTCTGATCGGCCAACGAGCTGTGACGACCGGAATTCGCGGCCGGACGATCGAAGCGTGCGGCACGCACCCAGTGAGGAGTTGACATGACGGCCACCGACGACGAGTCGACGAGCGACCAGACCAGCAAGCCGGCGAGCGACCTCGTCGTCTCGACGTCGGCGCCGGACGACGCCGACAACGCAGACGAGGTGGACGACACTGCCGCTCCCGAACGCCCGAGCGTCTCGTCGTATCTGTTCGCCGCCGACGCCGGTGCGCCGCGGCGGCGGCGGGCGCCCGACGTGTGGCGCTTCCTCGTCGCCGGGGCGCTGTTCGGGCTGCTCGGGTGGGCCG
>JAOTYQ010000695.1 GCA_029861725.1 Acidimicrobiia bacterium
ATCGATGCCACCGCCTCGGGCCCGAGCGGAGCCGCCCGATGGTTCGCCGTCGAGGTCGGCAAGGTCCCGGCGGAACCGGTAAAGGACATCGTTGTGGCCCTGGTTGTAGAGCGCACGGCCAGAGACGACCTCAGCCGCCTGACGGGCGACCTCGAGATCTCCTTCCTCGAGTGCGATGACCCCTGCCGCTAACGCTGCATCGGATCTGCCCTTCGGCGTGCCGGCCTCGTCCAGGACGTCGACGAGACGGCGAAGACGACGTCGGGCCTCCTGTGGTTCACCACACCACGCTTCGAGAATCGTCTCATAGAACCGCCAGCCCCAATTGATGCGGAGCCCGGCGTCTGTCTCGACGGCCTCTGCCCGGGACAACCACTCTCGTGCCTGATCGCAGTCTCTGAGCGCCAGATGCGCATGAAACCGCATCCAACACGCTGACTGCATTTCGAAGTGGGCAGGATGGGACAGCTCGACCGCCTGCTTTGCGATCGCGAGCGCCTCGTCCAGTCGCTCTTGCGCGAACAAAGGAAAGGCCTGCCAAGCGACCGCCAATGCGTGGGCGTGCGGGGCACGAGCTGCCAGGGCGGTGCTGGCCGCTCGACGCATCAAGTCCAGGGACGCTTCAGGATCGCGGCGGGCCAAGCCTTGCGCAGCCATCGATTGGAGGGTTGCGAGCAGAGCGTCGGAACCTGCCTCGGTCGCCAGCCTTGTTGCCTCCTGGGCTCGGTGGGCAATCAGCTCTCGATCGGCGAAATCGATGGCGGATTCGATACCAGCCATGAGCACCCGCGCTCGCAGGTCGGCCGGAAGCGCGGCGCCGAGGAGCGTCTGAACCCACTGCTCTCCTTCGTCGCCGCCGAACCCGTAGCGCCAACGACCGCTGCCGCCACAGACGAGCCGAGCTGCCGATGAATGGTCGCCGCGTGCGATGGCCCACTCGATGCCGGCTCGGTTGTTGTCGAGGTCCCGCTCGTAGTCGGCCAGGTGCTCGAAGGAGAAGTACTGGTCTTCGAATCCCGGATCGAAGGCATCCAGCAGCCAACCGAGATGCCGATCTCTCATGGAGTCGACGTCACCGGTCGCAGCGAGCTGCTCCTGGGCGAAGACCCGGACCGTTTCAAGCAGACGGAAGCGGGTCCGATCTCCGTGCATCTCAGCTGCGACCAATGACTTGGCGACCAGTCGCCTCATGGCCGCCTCGGTCGTCGGATCGCCGGGCTCGCGGCAGACGTGCTCCGCTGCCTTGTGTGACCATCCGCCGACGAATACCGATAGCCGGCTCAGCAGGCGTTTCTCCGCTTCGTCGAGGAGGTCCCAGGACCACGTCACCACGGCGCGCAACGTGTCGTGCCGGGCGGGACGTTTGCCGCGAAGTCCCGCCTGCATGACGTCGAGCCGGTCATCCAGTCGCTCGATCAGCTCGGTCGGGGTGAGGTAGGGCAGTTGTGCGGCAGCGAGCTCGAGGGCGAGTGGAATGCCGTCGAGGCGCTCACACAGGTCGGCCAGGGCCGAAGGATTGCTTGTCAGTCCTGCGGCGTCAGCTCCATTCGCTTCGGCCCGCTCCACCAGCAGCTCGACCGCCGCACATCTGAGGGGATCCTCCCAGTCGAGCTCGAGCGACCTCACCCGGAATGCCCGCTCGGATCGAACGGACAACGGTTCTCGACTCGTTGCGAGCACTTTGACCGCCGAGCCTCGGGACAGGAGCTCGTCGACGAAGGTCGCCACCTCGTCGACGAGATGTTCGCAGTTGTCGAGGATGACGAGCGATTCTCGTCCAGCGAGCACGTCGGCGACGGCTCGAAGAGCGGCCGACCGATCGCTCCCGATACTTCCGAGGCGTAGGTTGGCCGCCGTTGCGATCGTCGGCGCAATCAGGTCTCCTGATGTCAATGGTGCCAATTCGACGAAGAAGACGCCGTCGGCGAAACGCGAGGAGATGGAACCGGCGACCGCCAGCCCCAACGTCGTCTTCCCGACTCCTCCAGCGCCGGTCAACGTGACCAAGCGCCCGTGTCGCAGGAGCTCCTCGACTTCGCCGATGTCCTCGACACGGCCGACCAACGAGGTTCGGAGGATCGGCAGATTGTTACGCACCGAGTCCAGCGTGTTGAGTGGTCCGAAGGTCGTTTCGAGACCATCGGCGAAGAGCTGAAAGAGCTCGACCGGTGCGGAGAGATCCCGTAGGCGGTGACTGCCGAGGCTCGCAAGCTCGACGTCGCCACCGGCCAGGCCGGCGGTGACCGTAGAGACGAGCACCTGACCGCCGTTCGCCGCCGACATGATCCGAGCCGCGCGGTTCACCTCAGGCCCGAAGTAGTTGCCATCCCGTTCGGTGGTTGCGGTGCCGGTATGCAGTCCCATGCGCACCTGCAGCTGGACGTCGTCCGGCCAACCGGCTGACCCGAGGTCCTGCTGTGCTGTTGTCGCAGCGGCCAAGGCGAGGTCAGCATCCGGGAAGGCCGCCCCGAAGGAATCACCGGCAACCGAGAAGATCCAGCCGTCGTTGGCTTTGATCGCCTGGCGTACCACTGTGTCGTGATGCTGAAGAGCCGTCTTCATCGCCGTGGGATCCCGCTCCCACAGCACCGTTGAGCCCTCGATGTCGGTGAACAGGAACGTCACGATGCCGGACGGCTTGGCAGCCACGACACGACGCTAACGCTTGGCACCATGCTTCGCCCGCAACCTCGCGGGTGGTCACGACCCGGATCGAGTCGCCGCCGCGAGATCAGCAGCCGGCGGGTCCCAGTACTTGCCAACTCCAGCCCGGGTCGAGGAGGAGTTGACCTTGGGCGTTGACGAAGCCGTAGATGGGGAGGCCGCTGTAGCCGTAGTCGTGGACGAGCACGACCTGCCCCCCGCCGCGGTCGTCAACGAACCACTGACCGATGTCGTAACTGGAGTCGTACTCCTTGTTGTCGAGGATGGTCGTCCGTTCGCCGTAGTAGTCGACGGCGGTCGACCCATCGGTGCAATAGGCGATCGTGTAGAAGTCGTGCCAGCCGTGCAGGACGTTCCCGGGCTCGACATAGGAGAACCGCAAGGCGTTGCCGGTGATGTTCTGGGTCAGGTATTCACCGGCGGTGAGCGTCGCCTGGTCGTCGACTGCGACGGGGACGGGAGCGGTCGTCGGCGGGACGGTGGTCACGGGGGCAGCGGTCGTGGTCGGCGCGGCGGCCGATTCGGCGGGCACACGTGGCTCCTCGACGGTG
>JAOTYQ010000126.1 GCA_029861725.1 Acidimicrobiia bacterium
CGACCTCGGGGTCAGGAGCCTCCTGATCCGCGGCTACGACCCCCTGCCCGACGCTGTGGCCTACGGCGCGGAGTTGGTCCCCCGGGTCCGGGCCATGGTCGCCGAGCGCGACCGGTCGTAGCGCCACGGGAGCCCCGCCGGCCCCGGTCGGCCCGGTGCGGGCCGCGCGCCTGCTCGACCGTCTGGCTGTCGCGGTCGACGTCGGCTGTGCCAGGCTGGTCTGGCAGCGCCAGTCCCGATCGATAGGGGGTCGATGTGGACGAGACCACCGGCGCCGACGACCTGTCGCTCGGCCCGCTCACGGGGATCAAGGTCGTCGACGTCACCGTCGCCGTCCAAGGGCCGCACGCTGCGGCCTACCTGGCCGACATGGGGGCCGACGTCGTCCGGGTCGAGCCCCCGGGCGGGGAGCTGAACCGCTACGTGCGCACGCCTGGCTTCGAGCACGACATGGAGGTCATGGGGACCCAGCACGTCGCCATGAACCGCGGCAAGCGGGCGATCGCTGTGGATGTCCACGACGAGTTGGGGCAAGACGTGGTCCGCCGGCTGGTGGCCGGGGCCGACGTGCTGGTGACCAACTACCGGCAAGAGGCGCTCGAGCGGATGGGGCTCGGCTACGAGGAGCTGGCTGCCACCAACCCGACCCTGATCTACGCCAGGGTTTCCGGCTTCGGCCCACTCGGGCCCGATGCCGACAAGGCGATGCTCGACGGCGCAGCTCAGGCCCGCGGCGGTCTGTCTGCGATCTCGGGGCCGAGCGACGGTCCGCCGAACCCGCCCGGGGCGGCGATCGCCGACCACGCCGGTTCGATGCAACTCGCGCTCGGCGTGATGACGGCGCTGTTCGCCCGCTCGCGAACCGGGCGCGGCCAACAGGTCGACACCTCGTCGCTGGGGGCCCTCATGTGGCTCCAGGCGTGGGAGATCGCGAACGCCGACATGGCGGACGAGGTGCCCCGTCGCGCCGGCCAGCACCACCCGATGATCCAGTGTCCCTACGGCGTATACCAGACCTCCGACGGCGGAGCATTCCTCCTCGCAGTAGCGGTGGCCGACGAGGCGTGGGACGCGTTCTGGATCTTCGCCGGTTTGCCCGAGGCGGTGCTCGACGACCGGTGGAACACCGCAGCCAAGCGGATCGGGGCTCGCGGCTCCAGCGACGGCGTCGATGAGATCCGCGATCTGATGCGGCAGGCCTTCGCCAACCGCACCACCGCGGAATGGGAGGCCTTCCTGGCCGATCAGCCCGAGATCATCTTCGAAAGGGTCCAGTCCTACGACGAGCTTCTCGACGATCCAATGGTGAGCGCCAACGGCTACCTCGCCGACGTCGACGTTCCCAAGTTCGGCCAGGCCAGGGTCGTCAGCAACGTCGTCCACCTGAGCGACACCCCTGGCATCGGCGTGCAGGGGCCGCCCCCCGAGCTCGGTCAGCACACCGCAGAGGTGATGGCATCGCTCGGCTTCACCAGCAGCGAGATCGACCGGGTGACCGCAGGGATCACCGAGGCAGCCCAAGAGGTCATCGACCAGGTCCTCGGCGACTGACCGGCGACCCGCAGCTCCCCTTGGCCGGTTTCCCAGCGGGGGGGAGCGAGCTGGGCCAGAATCTGCCTGAACGCGATGTCTCGACCGCGCAGTGTCCATTTCCGATCCGGCCGTTCGTCGTGTTCTCGACGCTCATCCCGAGCGCGATCCAACGATGGAGGAACGATGCAAGCTGTCGATGCGATGAACGAGACCAACACCCTGGTCACTCGACTCGTGGCCGGACTGTCACCCGGGCACCGCGAGGCGGCGACCCCGTGCGACGAGTGGAACGTCCACGAGCTGCTCAACCACATGTGCGGCGGCGCCCACATGGTGGCCGGCGGTCTCCAGGACGAGGACCCACCGGCTGGCGGGGGCGACATGCCCGATTTCCTCACCGACGGACCGGCCGCCGGCTGGGAGGCCGCCGCCACTCACCTCGCCCAGGCGGCCACCCCCGACGCGCTGTCCTCCGTCCACCAGATGCCGTTCGGCGAGGTCCCCGGGGAGGCGGCCGTCGCCGTCATCACCGCCGACCACGTCACCCACGCCTGGGATCTGGCCAAGGCCACCGACCAGGACCTCGACGTGAGCGAGGAGTTGGCGGAGTTCGCGCTCGAGGCCTGGAAACCGGTCGTGCCGGCCGAAGGCCGCACTGGTGACGGCTTCAAGGCCGCGGTCCCGGTCGACGACTCGGCGTCCGCCATCGACAGGTTGGTCGCCTACACCGGCCGCCAGCCCTAGTCTCGCCATCCGCAGCGACGCCTTGGGGCTCGCCACGCTCTGTCGGGCCAGCGCGGCGGGTCGCCTCGTCACGGCCCGCATCCACCTCGCCCGATCAGGCGTGGTTGATGGCCAGCTCCGATTCCCGCTCCCCGGCGATACGGGTGTGCCACATGCGGCGGGGCTGGGTCATGTCGAAGGGGATGCCCCGGTGCATCAGGCGCCGGTTGTCCCACAGGACGGCGTCGCCGACCTCCCATCGGTGGTGATAGACCCGAGGCGGTCGGCAGGCTTCGTCGGCGAGACGGTCGAGCAGCGCGACCGACTCGTCCTCGTCCATCCCGACGATGCCGTAGGCGTGACGGCCGATCAGGAGGTTCGGCCGCCCGGTAACTGGGTGGACCTTGACCAGCGGCCGCAGCGACGGCTCGAGATCGTGGTAGCCGTAGAGGTCGTAGCCACCGGCAGCGTTCTGCTTCGACGGGAGATAGCCGGCCCGACCCTGGCTGTAGTAGAGCGAGTGGTAGGCCTTCAGGTCGGCGATCCGCTGCCTCGTCTCGTCGTCGAGGGCCTCATAGGCGGCCCGCATGTCGGCCCAGCCGGTGTCGGCGCCGCCAGAGGGCACGATCTCGGCGGTGAAGACCGCGCCCTTTGCCTGGACCGGCATGTAGGTGCTGTCGAAGTGCCAGCCCTCGTTGCCCCGAAGCGACTTGACGACATCGTCGCCCGGCTCGTGATGGACCGTGCCGTCCTTGCCCATGTTGGAAATCGGGGCGGCCGCGAACTCCAGCTCGCCGAAGGTCCGGGCGAATGCGTTCTGCTCGTCCCTGGTCAGGAACTGGCCAGGGAAGATCAGCAGGGCGTACTCGATCCAGGCGTCGTAGATCGACTGCCAGGTGGGCTCGTCGAGGTCGCGGATCTCAACGCCTCGAATCGTCGCTCCGAACGTGGTGTCGGCGAGCGGTGTCAGGTCGAGTGTCGTAGCGCTCATGGGGCCAACGCTAGCTCTGGCGACCCAACCGCTTCACACTGAGTCACTCTCGAAATCGGGGGTCAATCTCGGTTGGGGACGACGCCGCGGTCGGCCAGGCTGGCGATCTCGTCGTCGGAGAGGCCGAGTAGATCCGACAGCACCTCGCGCGAGTGCTCGCCGAGATCCGGGGCCGGGCCTCGGGCGCCGACCTCGTCGTTGAGCGGCATCCGAAAGGGGGCGGCCACCGTCTCGAACGGTCCGGCCTTCGGGTGGTCGATCGTCTCGAACGCTCCGGTCGCCCGGACCTGAGGATCCTGCACTGCGGTGGCGGCGTCGTTGATCGGCGCCCAGATGCAACGGTGCTCGTCCAGTCTGGGTGCCCAGTAGTCGAACGGCTTGGAGCCGACCGTCTCGTCGAGCGTGGCCATGAGCGGCCCGATGTTCCGGTACCGGAGCCGGCCGGTTGCGTACTCCTCGTGTTCGATCAGGTCCTCCCGCTCCAGGGCGGTGCAGAACTGCGGCCACGCCCCGGAGCGATCGGGCATCGTGAACTGGATCCATCGGCCATCGGCGCACTCGAAGGCCTCCAGCATCGCCGAGATCGACTTCTCCCGAGGCCGGTCGGGACTCGGACGACCATCGATCAGGGCGGTGCAAAGGTCGACTCCGATCGTGAACGCCGCCGTCCGCAAGAGCGACGTCTCGATGACCTGGCCCTCGCCGGTGAGATCCCGGCCCCGCAAGCCGGCCATCAGGCCGCCGAACAGCGCCATCGAGGTGGTGTGATCGCCTTGCCCAGGGCGAGCATGGGGCGGAGCGCCGCCCGGCGGTGTCATGCCGCCGTAGAGCCCTGAGCGAGCGAAGAAAGCGGTCACGTCGTAACCGGGGCGGTTGATCTCGTCACCTCGCTCGCCGTAGCCGGACAGCAGGCCGATCACCAGGTCGGGCTTGACGGCGTGTAGGTCGTCGACATCGAGCTTGAATCGTCGCCGGCGGTCGGGGAGGAGGTTGAGGATGACCACGTCGGCCGTAACGCACAGTCGATGGGCGATGTCGACGCCGGCCGGGTCGTCGAGGTTGAGCTCGATCGATCGCTTGCCTCGGTTGATGAACTGGAACGGATGATCGGGGTTGACCTCGCCCTCCGACATCTTCGCCTGCTTCATGAGCCCCCGGATCGGGTCGCCCCCGATCGCCTCGACCTTGATCACCTCGGCCCCGAGATCGGCCATGATCGCTGCCGCCGTCGGGGCGGCGGCGAAGCTAGCGATCTCGACTACTCGTACGCCATCGAGAGGGGACGTCATGTGCGGCCTCCGTGGATGCTCGGGAACTGACCGGAGGCACCACCTTGCAGTGCGGACCGGCCGGGTGCAAGAAGGCCCGCACGCCAAGACCGGCCGAGCGCCTCGACCACCGCCCAGGTGTCGACGATGCTGGTGCCATGGCCGATGTTGACATCCGACCGGCCCGGGCCGAAGACGTCGGAAGCTACGTGGAGCTCTACACGGCGGTGGCGTCCGAGGGCAAGTGGATCGGCGGCGAGGCGCCGGTCGACGCCGATCTGCTCATCGCCGGCGCCCGGGCCGCTCTCGACGACGCAGACACCGCGCTGCTGGTGGCAGTCGCCGCCGAGGCGATCATCGGAGCGATCTACCTGCACCTGGAACGCGGTGTCGTCGGGCTCGGGATGATGATCGGCTCCGACGAGCGGGGCCGCGGCCTCGGTCGACGTCTGCTGGCCGCTGGGACCGAGTGGGCTCGATCGGTCTGCGCCCACAAGATGACGCTCGAGGTGTGGCCCCACAATGAGCGAGCGCTGGCGCTCTACCTGCGGTCGGGATTCGTCGTCGAGGGGCGCCTGGCGCGGCACCACCGGCGCCGATCGGGCGAGCTGTGGGACTCCATCGTCATGGGCCTCGTCCTCGACAGCGACGCTCCGGGCTCACCGCTCCCCGATGCCGAGCTACTCGTCGGCGATGGACGCGGGACCAGCAGCAGTGCTTGACACGCCGTCGCGGTCTGGGTGAGCGTCATCACGATGGATGTCGCAACGCTCGTCCTCAATCGCTCACTCGTCGGGGACGACCGCCAAGCGTTCGAGGGCCGGGTCCGGCGCCTGGAGGAGCTCGGCTTCGCCGGGATCGCCATGCCCGACAGCCAGTCGTTGTTCCCCGAGCTGTACGCCCACCTGGCGGTGATGGCGATGGCGACCGACCGAGCCGTTCTCTGGCCGGCGACGACCAACCCGCTCACCCGTCATCCCGCCGTCTCCGCCAGCTCGATCGCCACCATCGACCAGCTCGCCGGCGACGGCCCCGACGGCGCCGGTCGGGTGTGGTTCAACCTGGGCAGTGGCGACAGCGCGGTGTACAACCTCGGGCTGCGGGGCGCTCGCCTCGCCGACCTGCGGGAGTACCTGGTCGCCATGAGGGACCTCTACACCGCCGGCGAAGCGAGGTGGCGGGGCGACGTGATCCGGCTGACGTGGCCGACGAGGCCGGTGCCGCTCTACCTCACCGCCGAGGGGCCGAAGACGCTCCAGCTCGCCGGCGAGGTCGCCGACGGTGTCCTCGTCGGCAACGGGCTGCAACCAGAGATCGTGTCCGACGCCCTGGCGAACATCGCTATCGGCGCACGCCGGGCGGGCCGCGACCCGGCGGCGGTCGACGTGTGGTGGTTCGTCAAGTGGAACATGGACGACGAGCGAGAGCGGGCCATCCACGAGTCGAGGATGACGCTGACCGCATCGGCCAACCACGCGTTCCGGTTCACGCTCGAGGGCAAGCACGTCCCCGACGAGCACGCCGAGCCGATCCGGGAACTGCAGCGGCGGTACCAGTTCGCCGAGCACGAGGCGGTTGGCAGTGAGATGGCCAACGCCACCATCGTCGACGAGCTGGGTCTGACCGACTACTTGGCCGACCGGTTCATGATCTGCGGCCCACCCCAGCAGTTCGTCGACAAGCTCACGATGCTCGACGACCTCGGCGTCCACAAGGTGCTGCTGGCGTTCTTCGGCGAGACCGACCGCGATGGCAAGCACGACCGTCTCGGCACCGACGTCCTTCCCCTGCTGCCCGGCTGAGATCGCGACATCGGTCAGGACCGTTGTCGGCCTGGCATCACCCGTCGGGGTCGCAATCGTCGGGCACCTCGATGTGCAGGCTCCGGCCTGAGCGGTCGAACTCGATCCAGGCGCAACCAGCCTCGGCCCCCGGTAGCGAACCGAACCGCTCCTCGAGGATCCACCCACCGGGCCTGTCCATCGAGCCGAGCCCGATCCCACCGAGCCAACGCCTTCGTGCACGCTTCCGCCGCCGCCTCGGCTGCGAGGGCCCGGTCACCGATCACGAGGGCAAGCGTGTTCAGCCGCCCCTTGGCGCCGGCGCTCGGGAAGCGGCAGCCGGTCCGTACTCCGGTCGACGCTCGCCGGCTGCACTACACTGCGAGCCATCCGGTTGGAGTGGCCATGGCCGGTAACCTTCGATTTCGCGTCCTCGGACCGCTCGAGGTCCATGTCAACTCGTCGATCGAGTTCATCGGCGGGCGGCGTGAGCGGGCGCTGCTGGCCGGCCTGCTTCTGACACCGGGCGAGGCGGTCGAGGTGGACCGCCTGGCCGATCTGCTCTGGCCGGCGAAGCCGCCCCGCGACATCGGCCACGCGCTCCGAACGCACGTGATGCGCCTCCGCCAGCACATCGGCCGCGATCTGGTCGTGACGTCGCCGGGGGCCTACGCGATCGTCGTTGAGCCTGAGACCGTCGACGTCCACCGCTTCGACCAGGCGACCACGGCCGGCACGGTCGAGCTGGCGCAACGCCGGCTCGACGCCGCCGAGGCGCGCCTGGCCGAAGCGGTCGACATCTGGCACCAGGGCGCGCCCTGGATCGATCTGGCGGGGACCGTGGTCGGCGACGCCGAGCGGGCCAGGCTCGTCGAGCGGCGACTCGAGGTGGAGGAGCGGCTGGCGGCGGTCCGGCTACGGCTCGGCCGGTCGCCGGTCGACGACATCGAGAAGCTCGCCGTCGAAGCACCGCTGCGAGAACACCGCTGGCTGCTGCTGATGCATGCGCTGTACGTAGCCGGCGAGCAGACGCGGGCGTTGCGGGCCTACGAGAGCCTCCGAGCCAGGCTGCGCGACGAGCTTGGCCTCGAACCCGATCGGCGCGTGCGGGCCATGGAGCACCGGATCCTCGAGCACGATCCGGGTCTGTCGAGCGAGGACCCGGTCTCGTTCGTCCTCAGCTGACGGCAAGCCGAGTCTGGCCGATGGCCGCCCGAAGGCAACCGAGCCCTTGTCGCGTCCACCTCGCGGCATGGTCGGAGGCCGGTCACCGATCGGTGCAGGAAGCGGTCGCAACGCCCCTCCGGCCCTGTCGAGAGCCGCAGCGAGTGCTCATAGTGCTAGAGGGCAACCCCCGCCAGATCGAGAACGAGAGAGGCACCCCACCATGTTCATCTTCACCCGTATCCGCACGATCGATCCCGGTCGAGTCGGCGACGCCATGACCTTGGCGACCGAGACGTCCGGCATGGTCAGAGAGCTGACCGGTCTCACCGGCAACACGTGGTATCAGACGTTCGCCCCCACAGGCCCCGCGATCATGTGGACCGCCCGCCTCGAGCACTTCGAGGAGCTGGATCGAGCCTTCGAGACACTCAGGGGGTCCGAGGCATACCTGGATCGACTGGCCGAGCTCGACGAGCACTTCGTCGGCCCGACTGTCGACAACCTGTTCGAGGTCGTCGCCGGAACACCGCCGGCAACGCCGAGCCCGATCGTCAGCATGGTGCAGGCCACTGCGGTCAACGGCCACCTGCGGGCAGCGATGCACTGGGGCGCCGATCTGGCCGAGCGGTTCGGTCGGTCGATGGACGTCCCGACGATCTTCGTCCGCGGTCTGTACGGCGACTACGGCAGCATGGCGTGGGGGACCTACTTCGACGACATCAACGCCCTCGAGGGCACCCACGCCAAGCTGACCGCCGACGAGATGCTGCAAGCGGTCATGGACGAAGGCGCTCACAACTGCAGGGAGGGAGCGATCGCCACCGTCGCCCGCAGGCTCGACTGACAGAGGATCGGAACCAGAGTCGGCAGCAAGAGGGGCCGCCGGCGGCCAGTTGGGACACACCGATGCTCCGATAACGTGAGCCGGTGTTCGATCTGCAGCGACGGCTGGCCGCCGGCGAGACGATCCTCATCGACGGTGCCACCGGCACCGAGCTTGAACTGCTCGACGTGCCGACGGTCGAGAACGCCTGGTGCGCCCTGGCGTCGCTGACCGATCCCGATGCGGTCAAACGGGTGCACGCCGAGAACATCCGGGCCGGCGCGGAGGTGATCATCGCCAACACGTTCGTCTGCTCCCGCCACGTGCTCGAACGAGCCGGGCACCGCGAGCACTTCGAGATGCTCAACCGCGTCGGTATCGAGCTGGCGCTCGAGGCCCGGGAGCAGGTCGTCGCCGAGCGCACCGACGGGGGTGGGCTCAGGAACGCACGCCCGGTCACCGTGGCCGGCTCGATCTCGACGACCGTGCAGGGCCTGTCCCAGCCCCCGATCGACGAGTGCCGAGTCAACTTCGCCGACCAGGTCCGCATCCAGGCCGAGGCCGGAGCGGAGCTGTTCGTGCTGGAGATGATGCGCGACATCGATCGCACCCAGCTCATCCTCGACGCCGTCCGCCCGACCGGCATCCCGACGTGGGTCGGCTACAGCTGTGAGATCACCGACGGTGAGCCGTGGTTGATCACCGGCGAGCACACGCTGGCCGAGGCCCTGGGCGCGATCGAGGGCGAGGCGGTCGACCTCGTCGCCATCATGCACACCGAGGTCGACGACATCGACCGCTGCCTCGACGTCGTGGCTGAGCACTGGGACGGGGCGGTGGGGGTCTACGCCCACACCGGCGACTGGCAGCCGCCCAACTGGGTATTCACCGATCTGATCTCACCCGACGCGTACGGCGAGGCCTGCCTTCGCTGGGTCGGGCGGGGAGTGCAGGTCGTCGGGGGGTGCTGCGGCATCGGGCCCGATCACATCCGCCACCTGGGCAAGACCCTGTCGATCGAGTAGCAGAACGTCGGTCGGCTCCCCGACCATGGTCAGCCCTCGGCCATCGCCTGTGCGGCCTGGGCCATCTCGTCGGGTGAGACATCGCGGATGTGGGTGTGGAGTGACCACTGATGGCCGAATGGATCGGCGAGCACAGCGGCCCGGTCGCCGTAGAACTGATCGGCGGGTTCACGGAGTAGCGTCGCACCGGCTCCGACCGCCCGTTCGACAGCTGCATCGACGTCTTCGACGTACTGGTGCAACAAGACCGACGTGCCGCCGAGCTTTCCCGGGTTGGCGGCGTTGCCTTCCATGTCATCGGGCGCATCGGCGAGATAGATCACGGCCCCGTTGACGACGATCTCGGCGTGGCCGATGGCCCCGTTCGGCATCTCCAAGCGGTAGTTCTCCTCGGCCCCGAGAGCCGACTGGTAGAAGTCGATGGCTGCTGCCGCACCATCAATCATCAGGTACGGGACGATGCGGCCCTCGAGGCCATCGGGGATTGGGTGAACCATGCTCGTGCTCCTCGTCGATGCCCGTCGCCGCAACCGTACCTCTACCGAAGCTGCAGGTCGACGGCACCTGCACGTCTGGCTGGCAGCCGACGGGCCCGAGGGCCTCGGATCGTCGTCGACCGCGCGACCGTCAGGGCCAGAGGTCGCCCACCGTGTACCCGTCGGGAAACGGGTCGCTGGGGTCGACCACCCACTCGGCAAATCCGGTGATCCAGCCCTGCCCGGTGATCTCGGCCACGATCGCGTCATAGGGGTCGACCGTCGTCTCTTCGGCGATCACGCCGGTGAACGTGGTGCCGAGCGGCCCCTCGTGAACGAACGCGTCGCCTGTCGCCAGCTCCCCCCGGGCGTGGAGCACCGCCATCTTGGCTGCGGTGCCGGTGCCGCACGGGCACCGGTCGAGGGCGCCGGTCCAGGTGGAGGGTCGGGTCCAGTCGACGTCGCCGGTGGCCACGGTCACCGCGTTTCGACGGTGGGCGTCGGGGTGCGACGGTGCCCCGGAGAGCTGAGAGATCGTCGGACCGACGATCTCGGGATGCTCGGGATGGACCACCGGCAGCTGCTGGCGAGCCGCAGCGCGGATCATCTCTCCGGCGCGGGCGATCTCGGCGCCGTTGGCCGCCCCGAGATCGATGCCGAGCTCGTCGGCGTCGGCGATGACATAGAACATGCCGCCCCAGGCGACGTCGACCGTCACCGGGCCCAGCTCAGGCACGTCGATCGGTCGATCGAGGTGGACGGCGAAGGCCGGAACGTTGCGGAAGGTGACCCCTGTCACCTTGCCGTCGGCACAGGCGGCCCGGACGTCGACCAGGCCTGCTGGCGACTCCAGCCGCAGCTCGGTCGTCGGTTCGGTCATCGGGACGATCCCGGTCTCGAGCACGGCGGTGGCGACGCAAATCGTGTTGCTGCCCGACATCGGCGGGTACTCGGTCTGCTCCATGATGACGAAGCCGACGTCGGCCTCCGGCTCGGTCGGGGCGACGAGCACATTGCAGCACAGTGCGGGATAGCCGCGTGGTTCCCGCAGCATGCGGAGCCGGAGGTCGTCCGCGTTGGCCGCCAACCATTGCATCTTCTCCAGCATCGAGGCACCGGGAGGATCGTCGACGCCGGCAACGATCACCCGGCCTGGCTCACCCTCGGCGTGCACCTCGACCGCTCGGACGCGTTCGGTGAAGCTCATCGACTCCCAACCCTATGGTGCCAGCCGGTCTCTGCTTGGGAGCGGAGCGAGCGGCGGGCTAGCTTCGGCTGATGAACGATCGTGCGACGACGGTGCGCTACGACCTGGTCGACGGGGTGGCGACGATCACCCTCGACCGGCCGGACACGCTGAACGCGATGAACGACGACCTGATGGTCGACCTCAACGCCGCCCTCGAACGAGTGAGGGCCGACGACAGCGTCCGGGTGCTGGTGTTGACCGGCGAGGGTCGCGGATTCTGCTCCGGTGCCGACCTGTCCAGCGCTGCGGCCGACGATGGAGACGTCGACGGAGGCGACCCCGGCGATGCCGTGGCCGACAGCATGGACGGCGTCTTCCACCCGCCGATCCGGCTGCTGGCCGAGCTGCCGGTCCCGACGATCGCCCGGGTCAACGGCGTGGCGGCCGGCGGCGGCCTCGGCCTCGCCCTCGGTTGCGACGTGGCGATCGCCGCCCGCTCGGCTCGCTTCGTGTGCACGTTCGGGCCCCGCCTCGGCATCGTGCCCGACCTGGGCACGACGTTCCACCTGCCCCACCGGGTCGGCGCCGCCCGGGCCCGGGGCATCGCGATGCTCGGCGATCCGATCAGCGCCGACCAGGCCGCAGACTGGGGACTGATCTGGGCCGTCGTGGACGACGAGCGGCTCGATGAGGAAGTGGCCTCGGTTGCCGCCATGCTGGCCCGGTCGAGCCCCGAGGCCATGACCCGAATCCGCAGTGCCGTCACCGGGGCGGTGACCACTTCGCTGAGCGAGCAGCTCGACGTCGAGCGGGACCATCAGCGGGTGTTGATCCCCCAGAACATGACCGAGGGGGCGACGGCGTTCATGGAGAAGCGGGACCCGCACTTCGACAACAGCCGCCTGCGAGGCTCGCACCAGGGGCCGATCGTCGATCGGCCGGCTACTCGATCCTGAACGTCAAGGCCGACACGGACAGAGGCGGCAGCCGCACCAACCCCGTCCTCGAACCGATCGAGATCTCGGTCAGCGGATCGGCCGTCACCACCGCCGGCTCGGCGAACGAGTTGGCGGCC
>JAOTYQ010000697.1 GCA_029861725.1 Acidimicrobiia bacterium
ACCGGGACGAAAAATGCTGGCTAGCTCGGAGTGATCCGACTCCAATGAGCGGGGCTTGTTCAGCCACTCCGTGGCATCGGCAGTCAGAGTCCAGACCTGGCGGTGCCGTGCCCTCGTCGTCGGTCCAGGACTGGGACTCGATCCGACCCGAGGCAGCGATCCGCTGGCCCTTCACCAGGTGCTCGGCGGCCGCTTCAGCGGCCTTGCCCCAGATGGCTACTCGGAGGAAGGTCGTGTCCTCTCGGTTCCGGTTGTCGGTCGCCAGGCTGAAGTTGGCGACCGGGGTTCCGTCGTCGAGGTACCGGAGGTTCGGGGTGTCGGTCAGCCGGCCGACGGCGGTAGCGGTGATCATGACGTCTGTGCTCCTTGTGCTCGTGCCCGGTGGAGGTTGTCCTTGGTGGGCTGTTGGAGCACGCAGGGATCACGGCAGGAGCCGGCTGCAACCCAGTCGATGTGCGAAAGTTGCCGGACCTCGGAGCCGCCCAAGCGAGCGAGAATGCGGGAGGCCAGGTTCTCGACATCGGCTCTTGCAGCTGGTGACGCCGGGGGTCAACGTGGGAACCACCAGACCAGCAGAGACAACTCGCCATGGCAGCCGAGCACCGAGTCACAGCTCTCAGATCGCCCACGGCAGCCGGCTATGGAAAGCAACTGTCACCCGATGACCGTGTCCACGAGCGGCTGACGGCGGCCCTAGCGATCTGGGATTTCCGATCGGTCAGACCACTCGGTTTCGCCGGGACTGCAGCGCGCCGGTTCGTGATTCCCGAGCGACGTCATCGGACACGGCCGACCGGTCTCACCGGCCGCGTCAGCCCGATCAAGCGTGCCGATCTCGCGCGGTTTCGAGGCGTCCGGGTCGCCGGCATTGTCGAGCGCTTCGGGTGGCCCAGGGACGTGCGCGCCTCCCGGCAGTAGCGGGTGGTTATGCAGCCTGTTTCTGAGGTGACTTGGGCGTCGTTACCGGTTGGCATGGGATGCTGACCAGATGACTAAGCGACCGTCGGGGACAGTGACGTTCTTGTTCACTGATATCGAGGGGTCGACGCGTCTGTGGGAGGAGCACCCCACGGCGATGAGGGCGGCGTTGGAACGTCACGACCAGATCCTTCGTTCGGCGATCGAGGCTCACGGCGGGTACGTGTTCTCCACCGGTGGGGATGGCTTCGGTGCGTCCTTTCAGCGGGCTAGTGATGCGGTTGCTGCTGCCGCTGCTGCCCAGGACGGGCTTGCCGCAGAGGATGGGCCAGAGGCGACTCGGCTGCTGGTTCGTATGGGATTGCATACCGGGGAGGCGCACGAGCGTGGCGGGGACTACTTCGGTCCTGCTTTGAATGTGGCGGCTCGGGTCATGTCGGCGGGTCGTGGCGGTCAGGTGTTGGCGACGGACACGGCTCGTTTGCTGGTAACCGGTCCGACGTTTTCCGATCTTGGTGAGCACCGTTTGCGGGGGGTGTCAGACCTGGTGCGAATCTGGCAAGTTGGGACCGTTGACTTCGGGGCCCTGCGGATCAGCGGTGAGGCAGGGAATCTGCCGTTGCCGGCGAGCTCTTTCGTGGGTCGCCGCCATGAGCTTGTCCGTCTCGAGGCGGAGGTTAGGGGTGGTCGGACGGTGACGCTTCTCGGGGTGGGCGGAGTGGGTAAGACGCGTTTGGCTATCGAGGCAGCGGCAGGGTTGGGCGACGAATTCGGTGATGGGGTGTGGTTCTGTGAGCTGGCGCCGGTGGGCGACCCGAGTTCGGTTGTCGACACGGTGGCGGCGGTTTTGGGGGTACGTCAACAGCCGGCGATGTCGATGGTGGACTCGATTGTCGACTCTGTGAGGGGCCGCCGCATTCTGTTGGTGTTGGACAACTGCGAGCATGTCCTGGCTCCGGCTTCTGAACTCGCGTCTTCGTTGAACACTGGTGCGTCGACGGTCGCAGTGTTGGCAACGTCTCGGGAGCCGTTGGGAATACCAGGCGAGCAGGTGTGGCCGGTGCCCGCGTTGGATGCGGCTGCGGAGTTGTTCGTGACCCGCGCTCGTGAGGCGGATGCCCTGTTCATGCCCAGCGACGGAGACTTTGTCGTGATCGACGGGATATGCGGGCAACTCGACGGAATCCCCTTGGCCATAGAGTTGGCGGCGGCACGGGTGCGGTCCATGACAGTGACCGACATCGCTACCCGCCTGGAGGACCGGTTCCGTCTTCTGCGGGGTTCAGGGCGAGGCGGGGTCGAGCGTCACCAAACCCTTGCTGCCACAATGCAGTGGTCGTTTGACCTCCTGAACGAGACGGAACGGCTGCTCTTCATGCGTTTGTGCGTGTTCTCAGGCGGCTTCGACACAAACGCGGTCGAGACAGTGTGCATCGACGGCGAAACAATCGACGACTTCGACGTGGTCGATCTTCTGGCATCGCTCATCGACAAATCGATGGTCACCGCCGACCGTTCGGGTTCCACGACGCGTTACTCACTCCTCGAGACGTTCCGACAGTTTGGGGAACAACTGCTCGGTCATGACCGACTCGTGGAGCTCAAGGAGCGGCATCTCGATCATTATGTTGATCGGGCGCTCGCAGCACCGTGGCTGTGGGACCTTGGCTACCAGGGAGGTGATCGAACCCTCGCTGCGGAGTGGGACAACATCCGGGCCGCCATGGGATGGGCGCTGGCGACCGGCGATGGCGTCCGCGCCGGGCAACTCATCAGACCCGCATACGGGCACGCGATCGTACATCTGTTGTCAGAGGTCGCGGATTGGGGCCAGCGGCTGATCGAACTCGGCGACGCCCCACCGGATGCTTATGGCGCGGTGTCGTTCTTCCACGGCATGGCCGGTGATTTCGATGAGCAGCTGCGGGTCGGGCGCATCGGCCTCGAACGGTTCGAGTGGGCCGTTACCCCGGAGATGGCAACCCTGTGGGGTCCATACTCGACGGCCTTGCGCTTCGTCGGAGATCAAGAGGAAGCAAACTCTGCCACCCGGTCCGCGTATCAGGCGTTCGGTCAGCTGGGGCCAGCATCACAGGCCTATTGGGCCGCGATCTTGGCGCTTGGTTTGACTCGCAGCCATCCGGCAGAGGCCTCAGAGCGAGCCGCCGAGTCCGAACAGCTCGTCCATGCCGGGGGCATCCACCCTTTCTTGGCCGGATCGACTCTCACGTTCCTGTCCCTGTTTCACGCCGTCAACGGAAATCTTCCGGTCGCGGTCCGACACGGTGAGGC